>CAZCAK010000201.1:0-4075 GCA_964496605.1 uncultured Acidiferrobacteraceae bacterium
CGCGCAGTGCCGCCGCGGTCGAAACCTTCAGCGATTTTGAAATTCGGTAACGATTACTGCCGATACCACTTGGTATTGAGCGCGGTGTAGACCTTGGCCGGGTAATCGCGCCGACCGCGACTGCCGTTGTAGGCCGCGAGTGCCTGGACGATGTTGCCGTGCTCTTTGTCCAAATAATATTTCAATATGGTACAGCCATAACGCAAATTCGTTTGCGTGCGAAATAGGCTATCGCCTGGTTTACCGATTTCCTTTAACCAAAACGGCATGACTTGCATCAGGCCGCGAGCGCCGACATTCGACACGGCGAAGGGATTGAAATTGCTTTCGACGTGTATCACCGCCAGCACCAGCTCCGGTTGCAGACCGGCGCGCCGCGCCTCGTAATGCACCGTCTTCAATAACTCGACGCGATAGCTCGGGTAGGGCAATTTTTTTTCCAGGCGTCGCGACATATCCGCAAGCCATACTTCGGCATCGAAGCGATCCGGAAAGCTATCGGATTCGTTCGCGGCCTTTTTGAGCAGCGCCTTTAATTCCGGATCGACGAGATCGGCGTGAGTGAGGGCGACGCGATCGGCCGCCGTGGCATTCGCGAGCCACAATAATAGGCACGGCAGTAGCAGGTAAGCGCGTCGCATAGGGAACGAGATCGTGTCTGCTAAGCATAGCCGCTTATCCTCGCGACGTCAGGGCCGCGCCTGCTTAGTGTCCACGTACCAGTGCGCCGATCTCTTGCACCGCCCGCGCCAAGGGCAGTTCGCGCGCCGCGGTGTCGCGCCGCGCCTTGTATTCGACGATGCCCTTGTCGAGGCCGCGTTCGCCGATGACGACGCGGTGCGGGATGCCGATCAAATCCAGATCGGAAAAGATCACGCCCGGGCGCTCATTGCGATCGTCGAACAAGACTTCAAACCCCGCGGCGCTCAACTCGGCGTAGAGACGGTCGGCGGCGGCGGCGAGCTTCTCCGATTTGTGATAGCCGATCGGCACCACGGCAATCGCGAACGGCGCGATCGCGTCCGGCCAGAGAATGCCGTTGGCGTCGTGGTTTTGTTCGATCGCGGCGGCGACGACGCGCGATACGCCGATACCGTAACAGCCCATGGTCATGGTGATCGCCTTGCCCGCCTCGTCGAGACAAGTTGCCTGCATCGCGGCGCTGTATTTGGTACCGAGTTGGAAGATATGTCCGACTTCGATGCCGCGTCGCAGCGCGAGCTTACCGGTGCAATGCGGACAGCTATCGCCGGCGGCGACATTGCGAATATCGTGCACCTCCACGGTTGCGACATCGCGTTCCCAATTGACGCCGCGCAGGTGTTCGCCGTCATGATTCGCGCCGCAGACGAAATCGGTCAGTGCCGCCGCGTCGCGATCGACGATGAGCGGAATCTTTAAGCCTACCGGCCCGACGAAGCCGGGTGCGCAACCGGCGACGGCTTGCACTTGCTCGGCGTCGGCCAGGGTGAGTGGCTTTACCAGCGCCGCGACCTTCTCCAATTTGATTGGATTCAATTCGTGATCGCCGCGCAGGGCCACTGCAATTGGCCCGGCGGTGCCACGCACGATCAAGGTTTTCACCGTCGACTGCGGCGTGATCTTGAGAAAACGAGTGAGCTCTTCGATGCTGCGTTGATGCGGCGTTGCTACTGTTTCGAGTTCTGCACGCGCCGCCGTAGGCGTCTGCGGCGCGCGCGCCACCGCAAGCTCGACGTTGGCGGCGTAATCGCAGCGGTCGCAATAGGCAATGAGGTCTTCGCCGGCGTCAGCCAAGACTTGAAATTCGTGTGAGGCACTACCGCCGATGGCACCGGTATCGGCCGCGACGGCGCGAAATTCTAAACCGAGCCGGGTGAAGATGCGGCTGTAGGTTGCATGCATCACATTGTAAGTTTCCTGGAGCGAGGTGTGGTTGAGATGAAACGAGTACGCATCTTTCATCAAAAATTCGCGTGCGCGCATGACACCAAAGCGCGGACGGATTTCGTCGCGGAACTTGGTTTGGATCTGGTAGAAATTCGCCGGCAACTGGCGATAGCTGCGGATCTCGCGGCGAATGAGATCGGTGATCACTTCTTCATGCGTCGGACCGAAACAGAATTCGCGCTTATGTCGATCGCGCAGACGTAGGAGCTCCGGTCCGTAAAAATCCCACCGTCCCGACTCTTGCCACAGCTCCGCCGGCTGCACCGCCGGCATCAGCACCTCTTGTGCGCCGGCGCGATCCATTTCTTCGCGCACGATACGCTCGACCCGGCGCAGCACGCGTAAGCCCAGCGGCAACCAAGTGTAAAGACCGGCGGCCAATTTGCGGATCATGCCGGCGCGCAGCATGAGTTTGTGACTGATGGTCTCGGCGTCGGCCGGTGTCTCTTTGACCGTCGCCAATAAATATTTCGAAGTGCGCATAGTTAATTGTTGTTTTTCAGTGAGAGGGATTCGTGAGGTGTTCGCGCTGCCGGGATTTCATCCGCATGCCATAGCTGTGCGGCGCCGCGTACGCCGGAGCTGGCGCCATGTCGATTCGGCACGATTTCCGTGCGTAGTTCGTCGTTGAAGACATGTTGTGCGACCTGCGCACGGCCCTCGTCGTAGAGACGCGCGATATGCGATAGGCCGCCGCCCAAGACCACAGCGTGCGGATCGAGGATATTGATCACGGTGGCAAGCGCGCGACCAAAGCGCGCGAGAAAACGTTGCATGGTGGCCTCGGCCAACGCTTCGCGCGGTGCGCGCGCGACGATCTCGTGCGCCGGTAAATCGGCGCCGCCGTGGCGTCGGTAATCCTCGCTGAGCCCTGGTCCCGATAGCAGCGTTTCAACGCAACCGCGGCGGCCGCAGTAACACGGCGGACCGTCAACTTCCAAAACATTGTGGCCCCATTCGCCGGCGATGTGTTGCGCGCCGCCGAGCAATTGCCCATGCGCGACGATACCGCCGCCGACGCCGGTGCCCATGATGACACCGAATACCACTGCGTGTCCGCGGCCAGCACCGTCGGCGGCCTCGCTGACGGTAAAACAATTGGCATCGTTTTCGATGCGCACCGTGCGCTGTAGTAGCGCCTCGAGGTCTTGCTGCACTGATTGGTCGTTCATGCAGACGGTGTTCGAATTTTTCAGCCGACCAGTTTTGCTGGAGATCGCGCCCGGCGTGCCGATACCAACGTGGCAGTCCTGACCGACCGCACGTTCTAAGTGCGCGACGATGTCGGCGATATTTTGTAATACCGCGCGATAACCGTCGGCGCGCGGAGTCGCGCGCTGCTCGCGCGCCAAAATCGCGCCGCGCGGATCCATCACCACACCCTCGGTCTTGGTGCCGCCGAGATCGATACCGATGCGCAGCGCCGATCGATGCGCCGCCGCAGTCACCTTCATAGGCCTTCGATCCAGCGCTGATAAATGCGGTCGGCGATGGTGTGTAGATGGCGTACGCGTTGATAGAGATCGGCGGTGATTTGATCCGGATTTTGAATCGTGGCGCAGACCTTGAGGTCCTGACCCATTTCGCGAATCCAATCCTTCACCATATCGGCGGTGACTTCGATATGGCATTGCAGCGCTAACGTCTTTCCGACGGCGAACGCCTGATGAAAGCAATCTTGGCTTTGCAGAATATGCAGGCCACCCTGCGGAACTGAGAACGTCTCGCCGTGCCAGTGAAATGCCTCGAACTCCGGCGGACAACCGTCGAGCCATTGATGCGCCACGCCGCAATTGACCGGGCGCACCGGCAACCAGCCGATTTCCGGTACGCGATTGCGTCGGACTTCGCCGCCTAAGGCCTTGGCGATTAATTGTCCGCCGAGACAATGCCCTAAGACCGGTTTATCGGCGTCGACCGCGGCGCGGATTAAATCGAGCGCGCGCGGGATCCAGGGCAAATTGTCATTGACGCTCATGGGCCCGCCCATTAAGACGAAACCATCGTAGTCGGCTATGCTGTCGGGAAGCGGTTCGCCCGCATCGACCTTAACCAAATCGAAAGCGATATGGCGGTGACGGAGAAAATCGGCAAGATAGCCGGGGCCCTCGGCGGCCGCGTGACGGGAGATCAGCACTTTCATGCG
>CAZCAK010000202.1:0-4071 GCA_964496605.1 uncultured Acidiferrobacteraceae bacterium
ATCGCCTCCTCGGAGCCGGACAACCGCAGCGTTTCCATTCCAGCGCGCAACTGCTCGGCCAACTCGGATGGGGTGGAATGGATTGCTGGGGCATTCTGCATGGGGCTAGTGTAACAGCGCGCTCGTGTGAATCACTATTGGTGCGAATGACGCCGCCGGTCTGACGGGCTCTGCCTTTAGTCGTGCCCGGGGCTATTGATGTGGCATCAAGCCCGCATCGCCTTTAGCGTAGTGACTCGGCATACATCACACGGAGGATTCATGAAAACGAGTGCACTATTTTTCACGGCCATCTTCGCCACCAGCTTCTACGTATCAGCGGAGACAGCCACACCCATCGGTGGCACACCGGCTACGCCCGGCGCGACCGGCGAGAAGACCAGCACCGATAAGAATGTCACTGGCGCCACCGCCAATAGCACCACAACGAACAACGCCACAGCGGCAACAAGCGCGGCACCGACTGCGGCGGCGGCCACCGGCACCGTGGCGCGCGCCACCCTCACCACCGGGGTTGTGAATCGGGAGCCCATCGACCGCATTAGTACCATCGCCAGCGACAAGAGTCGCGTCTATTACTTTACGGAGCTTCAAGGAATGGCCGGGCAGTCAATCACTCACCGTTGGGAGCACAACGGCAAGGTCGTGTCGGAAGTGAAGCTCGACGTCGGCGGTCCGCACTGGCGCGCATATTCGAGCAAGACGTTGGATCCGAGCCTCATCGGCGACTGGAAGGTTTCGGTAATCGACGCCAATGGTTCGACGGTGAGCGCCAACACCTTCACCTACACTACCGCGGCGGCCACAACGGACAACACCGGAACGACGCAACCGGCGGCACTGAAGACCCCAGCCGCGGACGCAGCGCCGGCTGCGCCGCAATCGACCAAGAACTAACCTCTAGGCGCGTTTGCGCTTGAGATGGATCAACAGCAAAGAAATCGCGGCAGGCGTAACGCCGGAAATGCGTGACGCCTGCCCGATCGTTGCTGGTCGCACACCGAGTAGTTTTTGCCGCACTTCAGTCGAGAGACCACGCACCGCGCTGTAATCGAAATCCGACGGCAACGTCGTCGTCTCGTGCGCCAGCTGTTTCGCAATCTCGTCTTGCTGGCGCGTCACGTATCCGTCGTACTTCGCCTGAATCTCCACTTGCTCAGCGGCCGTGGCGTCGTCCAACCCGGGTCCGGCACCCGGCAATTGCATTAAACCCGAATAGTCCAGTTCCGGCCGACGTAATAACGTCAGCAAATTTTGTTCGCGCGCCAAGCTCTGTCCAAATTGCTCCTGCAATACCACGGCCGCCGGTGTTTGCGGACGCACCCATGTGTCGCGCAAACGTTGCTGTTCGCGCTCGATGGCGCTGCGTTTGTCGCTGAAGCGGCGCCACTGTGTCTCGTCGATCAGACCCAAATTGTGCGCGATCTCGGTAAGCCGCAAATCGGCATTGTCCTCACGCAACAACAGGCGATATTCCGCGCGTGAGGTGAACATGCGATACGGCTCGCTGGTACCGCGGGTAATGAGATCGTCAACCAATACACCGAGATAGGCCTGGTCGCGGCGTGGCCACCAGGCCGCACGTGCCTGTACTTGCAGCGCCGCATTAATGCCCGCAAGCAGCCCCTGCGCCGCGGCTTCTTCGTAACCGGTAGTGCCGTTGATTTGTCCGGCGAAGAAAAGCCCATCGATCGCCTTTGTTTCAAGGCTTGGCTTGAGGTCGCGCGGGTCAAAAAAATCGTACTCAATGGCGTAACCCGGGCGCGTCAGGTGTGCGCGCTCAAAACCCTTGATCGAGCGCACCAGCTCCCACTGCACATCGAACGGCAAGCTAGTGGAGATACCGTTCGGATACACCTCGTGTGTCGTTAGGCCTTCCGGTTCGACAAATATTTGGTGTGCGGTTTTATCGGCGAAGCGCGTGATCTTATCTTCCACCGACGGACAGTAACGCGGGCCGATACCTTCGATCACGCCGGTATACATCGGCGAACGATCGAGACCGCCGCGAATAATGTCGTGCGTGCGCGCGTTGGTGTAAGTGATGTGACATGGCACTTGCTGCGGATGGTCGGCACGGTCGCCCAAAAACGAGAACACCGGCGTCGGGGCGTCGCCCGGCTGCGGTTCTAATACCGAGTAGTCAATCGTGCGGCCGTCGATGCGCGGCGGTGTGCCGGTTTTTAAACGCGCGACGCGCAAGGGCAATTCACGCAGGCGCTGCGCCAAGGCGTTGCTCGGCACGTCACCGGCACGGCCGCCTTGATAATGACTCAGGCCGATGTGAATGCGGCCGCCGAGAAACGTGCCGGTCGTCAGCACAACGCTGCGCGCACGAAAACGCACGCCCATTTGCGTCACGGCGCCGCCGACGCGGGTACCTTCGACGATGAGGTCGTCGACCGCCTGCTGGAAGACTGTGAGATTCGGTTGCGATTCGATCGCGGCACGGATCGCGGCCTTGTACAGCACGCGGTCGGCTTGGGCGCGCGTTGCGCGCACCGCCGGTCCCTTGCGTGCATTTAAAATCCGAAACTGAATGCCGGCGCGGTCGGCGGCACGCGCCATGATTCCGCCCATGGCGTCGATCTCTTTGACTAGATGCCCTTTACCGATGCCGCCGATGGCCGGATTACACGACATCTGTCCCACGGTTTCGATATTGTGTGTCAGCAATAGGGTGCGCACACCCATGCGCGCCGCGGCCAGCGCAGCTTCGGTACCGGCGTGACCGCCGCCAATCACAATGACGTCAAACGACTCGGGATAGTTCATATGAGATCTCTTCGACGCGGATCATAGCGCGCGCGTGCAGTGGATTGTAGTCAACAGTGGCACGGTTATTTGCCGATGCAGAAGCTGCTAAAGATGCGGCCGAGCAAGTCATCGCTCGTAACCGCGCCGGTAATCTCACCGAGCACGGCCTGGGCGTGGCGCAACTCCTCCGCAGCCAATTCGAGCGCACCGCCGCCGATGCGGCCGATAGCGCCTTCAACATATGCGAGCGCGCGATCGATGGCCTCGATGTGTCGGCGTCGTGCACTAAATTCACCTGTAACGACATCACCGCCTAAGCAATGCCTGCGCAGTGCTTGACGCAGGGTGTCGATGCCGGCGCCGGTTAGCGCCGAGAGCGCGATCTCGTTGTCGCCGACGTATCCGGGTTTACGACCGCTGATGTCGATCTTATTGCGCACCACGAGATGCGGTGAAAGCGACCCAAGATCAGGCGCGCCGTCCGTTGCGCTATCATCCACTAGCAATACCACAACATCGGCCTCGCGTGCAGCGACCAACGCACGCCGAACGCCCTCCTGCTCGACCGCGTCCACGCTATCGCGCAAGCCGGCGGTGTCGAGCACATGTAGCGGCACGCCGTCTAAAACAATATGTTCGCGAATGATGTCGCGCGTGGTTCCCGGTACAGCGCTGACAATCGCGGCATCGCGCGTCGCGAGCGCATTCAATAGGCTCGACTTGCCCGCGTTAGGCCGACCCAGAATTGCCACACTCATCCCGTCGCGTAGCACGCGCCCCTGTTCGCCCAGCGTGCGCAATTGCGTTAGTGCTGTATGTAGTGCTTCCAGGCGCTGGCGGATTTTTGCCTGAGCGACGAACTCGATATCTTCGTCCGGGAAATCGATACTGGCCTCGACGAACACGCGAACGGCGATGAGCTCTTCGACAATGGCATCGACGCGCTGCGAAAACGCACCGCGCAAAGAACGTATCGCCGCACGTGCGGCCATGGTGCTGCCGCTGTCGATTAAATCGGCAACGGCCTCGGCTTGCGCAAGATCGAGCTTGCCGTTCATGAATGCGCGCTCGGAAAATTCGCCGGGGCGCGCCACGCGCGCGCCGCACTGCAATACGCGCTGTAATATTAAATCCAGGACAACCGCGCCGCCATGGCCTTGCAGCTCCAATACATCTTCGCCGGTAAACGAGTGTGGTGCGGGGAAGTACAGCGCAATGCCCTCGTCGAGCACTTCATCGGCGCCATGAAAGGCGGTGTAGCGAGCGACGCGCGGCGTTAGCGTAACAGGCACGATGGCTTGCGCAATGTCTCGG
>CAZCAK010000203.1:0-1618 GCA_964496605.1 uncultured Acidiferrobacteraceae bacterium
AAGATTTTTTCGCGCGGCAACTCGATACAAGGTACGAAGCTTGCACGTTATTGCGCACCCAAAACTTTTTGAGTGGAGACTTTTGTGTCTATTGCAAACGTAATACGAATCTTTGTTCTCGCCTTCGCGCTGCTCGGAGCGAATGCTCAGGCCGATATCTCGCCGGAGTTGAAGGCGAAGGTCGAGGTCTATAAAAAGAAAATGATAGAGTGGGCGAAGAACCCAGTGCTCATTAAGGCGATCGAACAAAATCAACCGCTGACGAATATGAGCTTAATCGAGTGGACAAATTTGCCGGACAACGATCCGGCGGTGCGCGTATTTGAAACCAACGAAGCCGGCAAATTATTGTATACGCTGACCAAAGAAAACCCCGGCATCGGCAAGCTCTATTTGCGTGACGCTAAGGGTTGTCTCGTCGCCGCCGACGACAAGCCGCTGTTCTATAACAACAGCAAGAACCCGGTGTTCCTCAATACCATTGGCGGCAAGCCGTGGTACGCCAATGAAATAAAACCCGATCCCACGACGCAGGTGCCGGGCGTACACTTGGCGGTACCAGTGCTGGATGGCGGTAAGGTGATTGGTTTATTGCATACTACGGTGGTTGCGAACTAAGTAGCTACTGCTGCGGACATCCGTCCTGGATGTCCGCGGTGTTTATTTTCTACAGGCTATGCCGCCTCATCCTTTGCCGTTGAATACAGCGGCGAACCTTTTTTGCACGCATTAGGCGTGCGCGGCCGGGCGACTTACATGCAGTTTTGCCGCACTGCCGCCAACACTTCGTCAATATCGAGCGGTTTTTTTAAATAGGCCTTGGCGCCGACTTTGAATCGCTTAGCCTCGATGTGGCCGTCGGCGGTCATGAGCACAACCGGAATCCGCGACAATACCGGATCCATTTCCTGCTCCGCGCGGAACTGATAGCCATCCATGTGCGGCATCATGAGATCGAGCATGATTAAATTGGGCACGGGTTTGGCGCTGCGCAAAAGTGCCAAGGCCTTTTTGCCGTTTGCCGCCCACACGACGCCGTAGCCTTCGGTTCCGAGTAGGTCCCTGAGCGATTCGGCGATCGCGTGATCGTCTTCGATGATTAATATCGATTTTGGTTTTTGCGTCGACGGCATTGACGGCATTAGTGTTGCGAAATGGACGGCAAGAAAAAACGGGGCGGGCATTTATGCGGCATTGGACGCTATTGTATCGGTTGGGCGCACTACAGTCGACGACATCGCGCATCGGCGCACCGGCAAAACGTTCCTTGACAATAAGGATACGAGCGGTCAGTGTCCGGGCATGGTTGATCGTAAGAACCCCCTAAGTAAGCCAGTTATGAGCCCCGATGTCGGCAATATGAACCTAGCGCACGACGAGAACATATTTGGATTGCTCGTCAACGCGGTGACGGACTATGCGATTTTCGCGCTTGATCCCGTTGGCAATATCTTGACTTGGAACCGCGGCGCGCGTCGGCTGAAGGGCTACACCGCCGCGGAAATTATCGGTACGCATTTCTCGCGTTTCTACACTGCGGAAGATATTGCGCGTGCACATCCACAATACGAGCTCGCGGAAGCCGTGCGTAATGGCACGTATGAAGAAGAGGGTTGGC
>CAZCAK010000203.1:1718-4046 GCA_964496605.1 uncultured Acidiferrobacteraceae bacterium
CAATACGAGCTCGCGGAAGCCGTGCGTAATGGCACGTATGAAGAAGAGGGTTGGCGCCTACGCAAAGATGGTTCGCGTTTTTGGGCCAATGTCGTCATCACCGCCTTGATCGACGCCGACGGCCGCCTTCAGGGCTTCGGTAAGGTGACGCGCGATCTTACCGAACGCAAACGCACCGACGAGCGTTTGCGCGCGAGCGAGGAGCGCTTTCGCTTAATGGTAGAAGGCGTTACCGACTATGCGATTTTTATGCTCGATCCTAGCGGCAATATCACGACCTGGAACGAAGGCGCGCGCCGCAACAAGGGCTACGAAGCGAATGAAATCATCGGGCAGCACTTTTCCGTGTTCTATATGCCCGGAGACTTGGCGCACGATAAACCGGCGCATGAATTGCGCGAGGCCGCGGCGCAAGGTCGCTTCGAAGATTTCGGTTGGCGTGTGCGTAAAGACGGGTCGCACTTTTGGGCCAACGTCGTCATCACCGCAGTCAAGGATAAAGAAGGCAAGCTGATCGGATTTTCCAAGGTCACGCGCGATCTCACCGAGCGCAAACGCGCAGAGGACATCGTGCGCCAGGCACAGGAAAGCTTGGAGCAACGGGTGAGGGAGCGCACCGAGGAGCTGGCGAATGCCAAGGCGCAAGCCGAGCGCGCGGTGCAGGTACGCGATCGATTTTTGTCGATCGCCTCGCATGAATTGAAGACGCCGCTGACGTCGTTGATGTTGCAAATACAGATGCGTCAGCGCCGGCTCGCGAAACCGAGCGGCGCGGAGTATTTTTCGATCGAGCGCGTGCGCAAAATGGTGGAAGACGACGCGAAACAAATCGGCCGACTGGCGCATCTTGTGGACGATATGCTCGATATCTCGCGCCTGACCGCGGGAAAATTTCTCTTGAACCGACGCGAGACCGACTTGCGCGCAATCGTACGCGAGGTATTGGATCGATTCGCCAACGAACTCGACGCCGCCAATACGCCGGTGTCGCTGCAGGCCGATGCCGTTGTCGGCGAATGGGATCCGTACCGTCTGGAACAAGTCGTGGTCAATCTCGTGACCAACGCCATGAAATACGGCGCCGCCAAGCCGGTGGAGATCCAGCTCGCCTGCGATGCCGGCTGGGCAACCATGATTGTGCGCGACCAAGGTATCGGCATCCGTGCCGAAGATCACCAGCGTATATTCGAACAATTTGAACGTGCCGAGGCATCGGGAACGACCGCCGGTTTGGGGCTTGGGCTCTACATCGTGCAGCAGATTATTAACACGCATGGTGGCACCATCCACGTCGAGAGCGAGTTGAATCGTGGCGCGAGTTTTATCGTCAAGCTGCCAGTGCAAGTACCAGCCGACTAAAAAATTTAAGAAAAATCTGGCATGCAGCGCCGGTCACCGTTACAGTGGGAGCATGCATACAGTGCTCATCGTCGAAGACGACCTCGATATCGGTAGAAGTCTCAAAGAACTTTTTGTCGAAGAAGGGTATTCCGCGGTATTGGCGCCCAACGGTAAGCTCGCCTTGGATTATCTGCAAAAGGCAGCGGTGTTACCGTGCGCGATCTTGCTCGACATCATGATGCCGGTAATGGACGGCGTGCAGTTCTGGCAAGAGGCACAGAAAGACCCCCGATTCCGTGGGATTCACTTGGTAGTGATGACCGCCGACGCCAGCATCGAAACCCGGCGGGCACAAATCCGCGCCGAGGTATTTCTAAGAAAACCCCTCAACGTCTCGACCGTGTTAGATACGGTCGAGCGTTTATGTGCCTAGACGCGCGATCCAGCGCGTTCTCTCCTTCATAATTCGTTTACTGCTATTTACCGCAGGCACGGCGGCCGTTAATAAGAAGGACGGCGCCCATTGTTGGACGATTTAACGACATAGGCACGCCGGTTTCTCCAACATGTGTGAGATCTTTCGCATGCTGGGGGCTTCCGCTAGCTCTCCAAAAAACATCATTGTTGTACTCCGTTATTTGCCAGCGTTCATCGCAGAAGGCTCGCGTTACTTTGCCAGATCGACCACGTGAGCGCGGATGCAAAGCAGACCCAACCAAGATACGGCAGCATCAAGACACTGGCGAGGCGGCTTGTGCGCCAGAAGGCGACGATGGTAGCGATAATCAAGGCGAGAAGAATCAGGATCTCACCGAAAGCCCCGGCGCCATTGTGCCAAGCGAAGAAGAGCCAAGACCAAAGTGCGTTGGCGCCGAGCTGCGCGATAAACAATGCGAGCGCCATCTCGACAGGCTTACGACCTCGCTCGCGCCACACTAACCACGCGGCAACACCCATCATCGCGTAGAGAACCGACCAAACCGGTCC
>CAZCAK010000204.1:0-4039 GCA_964496605.1 uncultured Acidiferrobacteraceae bacterium
AACTGTAAATAGTGCCGTTAGAATCCTGTACACACTCGGCGAGCGCGACGCCGCTCATACTGAGCACAGTGCCGATTGCTAAAGTCGATAAACTGAATGTTTTCATATTGCCTCCGGTTGTGGTTCGATGCACGATGCGGTGCATTCGAAAAACTTGTTGTAACGCGCACAGGCGGCGCTGTGAATCCGTCGGATATCATGTCTGAGCCCGCTGTGCCGAAGATGCCTTGGAGGCAAAGCCGATGCCGGTGAAATTATTTTCTTTGCGCGGCGTGCTCGACGACGAGGCCGATGAGGTACGCGCATTACTAAAAGAAAACGCCATCGAATT
The DNA here is from genome assembly GCA_964496605.1 of uncultured Acidiferrobacteraceae bacterium. Lineage (GTDB taxonomy): Bacteria > Pseudomonadota > Gammaproteobacteria > Acidiferrobacterales > CAZCAK01 > CAZCAK01. Next base: position 332 of record CAZCAK010000204.1, read on the forward strand.
TTACGAAACGCCGCCGGGCAACTGGGCGGTGTCGGCGCCGGCGATTTGGCTGCCGGACGCGACGCAACTTGGGCGCGCCAAGGCCCTGCTGGAAGATTATCAACGCGCCCGTGCGGTTGCGGCGCGTACCACCTATGCGCAACTGAAGGCGGCCGGAAAACAGCACCGCCTGATCGATGCACTGCGCGAACACCCCATTCGGTTCATTATTTATTTAAGCGCCGCGGCCGCGGTGCTGTATGTGTCGACCAAACCCTTTATCGATCTCGCGAAACTCTAACGTCGTTCACCGATAGCGCGGCTTGGATGATCGCGGCTTACGCTGCGCTACCCGACCTACAGTTGGTAGGGCGCATTCGGCGCAGCCGCAATGCGCTGAATGTTCTAAGCGATTCCCGCGCATTGCGCATGCACTCCATGCGCGCGCCGCCACTTGCGGTGACGATTTTTCCGATCGGGATGGCACAGGTGTGCGAATATGAATTACTAACGATCGCGGCGAACTCGATGCGCCGAGGTAGGAATCCGCAGGCTTTTCATGAATACTGACGCGATCGTTCGCTAATGAATCGCAATGCCCCATAGCGTTAGTTTAATTTCGACCATCGCGGCGAGCCTCGGGCTCGCGCTGATCTTAGGACTCGTCGCGCGACGGCTGAAATTACCCGCGCTCGTCGGCTACATCCTCGCCGGCGTGCTCATTGGGCCGACCACTCCTGGTTTCGTCGCCGACGTGGCCTTGTCGCAGCAGTTGGCCGAGATCGGCGTCATCCTATTAATGTTCGGCGTCGGTCTGCATTTCTCGCTCGACGATTTGCTGGCGGTGCGACGCATCGCCTTGCCCGGTGCGGTGGCGCAAATCGCGGTCGCGACTTTGCTCGGCGTCGTAGTGACGCATTTTTGGGGTTGGAGCTTCGGTGCGGGGCTGGTGTTCGGTTTGGCGTTGTCGGTAGCAAGCACCGTCGTCCTATTGCGCGCGTTGGAACAGCGCGGCGTGTTGCATACCGTCAACGGCCGCATCGCGCTCGGTTGGCTCGTAGTCGAAGATTTGGCGATGGTGCTAGTGCTGGTGTTATTGCCGCCGCTCGCCGGTGCCCTCGGCGGCAATGCACCGAGTAGTGGCGCGTCCGACGTGCTCACCACGCTGCTGATCACGCTCGGTAAGGTGGCAATCTTTTTAGTATTGATGTTGGTGGTCGGACGCCGCGTGTTTCCACGCATCCTGTGGTATGTCGCGCACACCGGTTCGCGCGAGTTGTTTACCTTAAGCGTCGTCGCCGCCGCGGTCGGCATCGCCTACGGTTCGGCGTTGCTATTCGGCGTGTCGCTGGCGCTGGGGGCGTTTTTCGCCGGCGTCGTGATGCGCGAATCGGAGTTGAGCCATCGCGCGGCGCAGGAGTCGTTGCCGCTGAGCGATGCATTCTCGGTTTTGTTTTTCGTGTCGGTTGGCATGTTGTTTCACCCGCGCATCGTACTGGAACACCCGTTTGAGGTTCTGACGGTGGTCGCGATTATCGTACTCGGTAAATCGATCGCCGCGTTTGTCTTGGTATTGGCGTTTCGCTATCCGCTCAATACTGCGCTCACGGTGTCGGCGAGTCTGGCACAGATTGGCGAGTTCTCGTTCATTCTCGCCGGTCTTGGGGTATCGCTCGGTCTCATGCCGGTCGAGGGGCAAAGTCTGATTCTCGCCGGCGCGCTGATCTCAATTTCCTTGAACCATCTCGTGTTTCAAGCGGTCGAGCCGATTCAGGCATGGATTCGCGCACGTTCCACATTGGCGCGCGCCCTTGAGCGCCCGGACGATCCCTTGGCGGAGTTACCGATGACGGTGGAGTCCCGTTACGTCACCGATCATATTCTATTGGTCGGCCACGGTCGCGTCGGCGAACGCATCGCCGCCGCGCTCAAGGCGCAAGGGCGCGCATGCGTGATTGCGGAACAGAACCGTGAACTGGTGGAAAATTTACGCGCGCGCGGGCTGCACGCAGTCGCCGGCGACGCCGCCGAGCCGGCGGTATTGATTCAGGCGCATATTGCGCGTGCCCGCGCCTTGGTCATTACCGTTCCCGATATCTTTCGCGTGCGCCAGATGGTCGAAGTCGCGCGCATGTTAAATCCGCGCGTCGATATCGCTATCCGCACACATAATGCCGAGGAGGCGAAGCTGTTGGGGAGCGAAAACGCCGGCACCATTTTCCTCGACGAGCAGGAACTGGCGCTCAACGTCTTGCGTCATCTCGGCGCGAAATAGCGACGGCCGTCGTCGGTATTGGTCCCGCTGGAGGCGCATTGCGCATGGAACCGGCTCGCGTAAGAATGCATTTGCGGTCAACGAAATCGCAGAAACGGTCGTTATGCCAGAACCCATCACCACAAAGTAGGAGAAGCGCATGAAAGCGATTAAGTTCGTTCTGATGTACGGTTTGCTTGCCTTAGGTTTGGTTAGCCTTCCAGGTTATGCCCGCGATCCGGGGCCGTGTCACGACGATATTCAAAAGTTTTGTAAAGACGTGAAGCCGGGCGGCGGTGCGATTGCCCGGTGTCTCAAGGCGCACGAAGCGGAACTATCGCCGGCATGTAAAGCAAAAGGCACTGAGAAGAAAGAGAAGGCGGCGGATTTTCGCGAAGCGTGTCGTGGTGATATTCATAAATTTTGCAAAGACGCGAAGCGCGGTCATGGCGGGGTCGCGATGTGCTTGAAGGAGCACGAGTCGGAGCTTTCCGCAGAATGCAAAGCCAAGCTTCCGGAAAAACGCTCTTAATATAGTGACGTATGGGACATTCGCCGCAGTCGCGGCGAATGTCTTTTGTTTTGGAGGGAGCGTATGAAAGTGCTTGCGGTTACCGGCGGCGGGCAGGGCATCGGACGCGCCATCGCTTATCGATTCGCACGCGCGGGGTATGCGGTGGCGATCGCCGATCCCGAGATCGACGCCGGACGTGAGGCCGCGGCGCAGGTCGAAGCCCTCGGTGCGCGCTCCTTGTTTACGCAAGTCGATATCGCGCAGGCCGACGCGGTGGAAAGCTGGATGGCGCAAACGGTCAAGGCATTCGGCGGCATCGACGTATTGGTCAATAACGCCGGCATTTCGCGCAACGCGCCATTACTCGAGCTCAAGATCGAAGATTTCGATCGCGTCATCGCGGTGAATCTGCGCGGGACGTTCTTATGCAGCCAGGCCGCGGCGCGCATGATGGTGGCGCAGCGACGCGCCGGTTGTATTATCAATATCGCCTCGACGCGCGCGTTCATGTCCGAGCCGGGCACGGAGGCCTATACTGCATCGAAGGGCGGCGTCGCGGCGCTGACTCACGGCTTGGCGATCAGCCTCGGACCGCACGGTATTCGCGTGAATTGCATCAGCCCCGGTTGGATCGAGGTCGCCGATTGGAAATATTCCGCGCGTGCGAAAACGCCGCAGCACTCCGAGCGCGATCGCAAACAACATCCGGTCGGGCGGGTTGGCAAGCCGGACGATATCGCCGATGCCTGTATCTTCTTAACGGATGCCGGATTCATGACCGGGCAAAATATTGTCATCGACGGCGGCATGACGATCAAAATGATTTACGAGGAGTGAGAGTGATGAATCGCATGATGCTCAAGACGTGGATGGTAATGCTTGTCGCATTTAGCATGGCCGCAGGTGCTGAAGAGCCAAGCCCGCGCTTCAACCAAATTCATTTTCAGGTGCAGCGCGAACG
>CAZCAK010000205.1:0-4029 GCA_964496605.1 uncultured Acidiferrobacteraceae bacterium
CAGGCAATAGGCGATCGTGCGCCTGTATTAACGCGAGGCGCACGTCCCGTTCCGGATTAATGCGATCCAGCCCGTAGGCCACGAGCTGCCGCGCGGCGTTGCGCAACTCCGCCGCGAGTTCGACGCCGGTGGCGCCGCCGCCGACGATCGCCACGGTCAATTGCCCGGCCGCGATCGGTGCGGTTTGCGTCTGCGCGCGCAAATAAGTTTTAAGCAGATCGTCCTGAAAGTGATCGGCCTGCTCGCGGGTATCGAGAAAGTAACAATACTTCCCGGCACCGGGAATACCGAAGTCGTTGCTGACGCTGCCGACGGCGACGATCAAGGTGTCGTAATGAAAGCGACGCTCCGGAATCACCACCGCGCCGTGTTCGTCGAAGGTCGCCGCGAGAAAAATTTCCCGCTCGGCGCGATCGATGCGCGTCAAGCGCCCGAGGCGAAAATTGAAGTGATGCCGGTGCGCCTGCGCCAGGTATTCGACGTCGTCGTCGTGCGAATCGAGTGTGCCCGCCGCGACCTCGTGCAGCAGCGGTTTCCACACATGGGTGAGGCTTTGGTCGACTAAGGTAATTTCGGCGCGGCGGCGTTTGCCGAATTTGTTCCCGAGTGCTGTCGCCAGTTCCAGGCCGCCGGCGCCGCCGCCGATGATATAAATCCGATGTAGTTGCTGTGCGCTCATTCGTCGGCTTGTTCCAGAGAGTTGAGAATCGGGCAATCGTCAGTGGCGCGCTGATGTGCGCACGCGCGAATGAATTGCTGCAATGTCGTTTGTAAGGTTTGAAGCGTTGCGATCTTCGCGCGCACGTCGTCGAGTTTGCTTTCCGCGCGACGCTTCACGTCGCTGCACGAAGCGCCGCGACGTACGCGCAGCGCCAGTAATTCTTTTATTTCCTTCAGGCTGAATCCGAGTCCCTGGCTGCGTTTGATAAAACGCAAACGCGCGAGATGTTCCGCCCCGTAGTGGCGAAAGCCGCCGGGTCGCCGCGCCGGGCGCGGGATGAGGCCGGCGCGTTCGTAGTAACGCACGGTTTCGACGTTGACACCGGCGGTGCGTGCCAAACGTCCGATGGTAAGCGCTGGTGTCGTCATCGGTTTTACCCTTGCGGCGGCCGATCGTGGCGCCCGATGCGATCTTAACGATTCTCCGACGCGACTGCCTAGTGGCGTGCATGGCGCTCGCGTACAATACGGCGCTTCTCCAACCAGGGACCGCCTATGCGCATTGCCAAGCACAAAGTCGCTACCATCGACTACACGCTAACTGACGAAGATCAAAATGTGATCGACACCTCCGAAGGCAGCGAACCGCTGAGTTATATCCACGGCACGGGCAGCATTATTCCCGGCCTGGAGCAGGCCCTGAACGGCAAGGGCCCGGGTGAAAGCCTGGAAGTAACAGTGCCGCCGTCGGAGGCCTACGGCGAACGGGACTCAAATTTAATGAAAGTGGTGCCGAAGGATCGCTTCGAGCATCCGGAAGAAATCGAAGTGGGTATGCAATTCCATAGTCACGACGACGACGGCGCGCATATCGTGACCGTGGTCGATGTCAGCGGCGACAATAGCACGATCGATGGCAATCATCCGCTCGCCGGTACGACGCTGAATTTTGCCGTGAAGATCGTCGACGTGCGCGATGCCACTTCCGAAGAGCTTATTCATGGCCATGTGCACGGACCGGGCGGACACGATCACTAATGCCCTGGGCCTACTGGTCGGTTTTGATCGCCGGCCTACTGCCGTATTTTTGGGTCGCTCTCGCGAAGAAGGCACCGCAGTTCGATAATCGTGCGCCACGCGAATATCTGGCGTCGGTCGAAGGTTGGCGCAAGCGTGCGGCGTGGGCACACAATAACGCCTTCGAGGTCTTGCCCTTATTTATTGCCGCGGTCATCATCGCGCAGCTAACGCAGGTTGCGCAGCCTCGTGTCGACGGCTTGGCGGCCGCGTTTATTATTTTCCGGATATTGCATGGCGTGTTTTACATTGCCGATCGAGCGACGTTACGCTCGCTGGCCTTTGCCGCCGGACTGGTTTGCGTGCTTGGCTTATTTCTAAGCGCCGCCAATTTAATTTAACTTAGGAGAACTAAAGCGATGAAAAAAGAATTACAAACGCTCGGTCTCGCCATGGCGGTGCTCTTGCCGCTGGCGACGCACGCCGAGAGTGAAATCAAGGGCGAGAAGGAAAAGCTAAGCTATAGCCTCGGTTCGCAAATCGGTAACGATATCAAGCGCAATCAAATCGATATCGATGTCGACGTATTTGCACGCGCCATGCGCGACGCCATCGGCGGCGGCAAGCTCGCCATGACCGAAGAGGAAATCCGCACGACGATGCAGGATTTCCAACGCAATATGCAACAAAAGCAAATGGCGGCGATGAAAGAACTGGCCGACAAAAACAAAAAGGAAAGCGATACGTTCCTCGCCGAAAATAAAAAGAAGCCAGGCGTCGTGACCTTACCGAGTGGCGTGCAATACAAGGTCATCACCGAGGGTAAGGGCAAGAAACCAGGTCCGAAGGACGTCGTCGTTGCGAACTATGCCGGGACGCTCCCGAATGGCACGGAATTCGACAGCTCATACAAACGCGGCCAGCCGGCAACGTTCCCGCTCGACGGCGTGATTAAGGGCTGGCAAGAGGTATTGCCGCGCATGCCGGTTGGATCCAAATGGCAGGTCGTCATCCCGCCCGAGCTGGCGTACGGCGAACACGGTGCTGGACAGCAAATCGGTCCGAATCAAGCGTTGGTATTTGAAATCGAATTGCTTGATGTAAAGGCGGCGACGACACCGCCGAAGCCGGATAAGGCGAAGAAGGGTAAGACTGAGAAGCCGGCGGAAAAGGCTGCCGATAAACCTGCAGCGGCGAAGCCCGCCGACGCCGGCAAGTAATCGACGTACACCGTCATAACACGGTGGCAGTAACACAGAGGGCGGTGGAAACACCGCCCTTTTTTTGCGTCGAATTGCGGCCGCGCTATTCGGCAGCTTGTGGTTTTACAATCGTGGCCTGCATACCTTTTTGGCCGCGTTCACTTTCAAACTCGACGGGTTGCCCCTCAGCCAGATTGCGAAACCCCCGTCCTTGAATCACCGAGTAGTGCACAAAGACATCCGGCGTGCCGTCCTCAGGAGAAATAAAACCAAAACCTTTCGTCTCGTTGAACCATTTCACTTTACCTTTACGCATAACGATACAGAACCTCATTGATAGATCGGGGAAGTGCGTGCAGACACCGGGGACAACCGCCACACTGCGCTACAGCGCGCTCACTATAACGAAACGCCTGCAAGGCGCGAGCGAACCAAAGTCCTACGCGTTAAGCGGGCTGTTCAATGAACTCGAGGCCGTTGCCGTCCGGGTCGCGGCAGAAAATCGCGGCGCGCCCGGAGCGGCTTCTGGTAAAGGGGATTTGCGCTTGGCTCAGCCGATCGGCGAGCGCGGTGACATCATTGACGTACAAAGCGACGTGGCGATCACGACCAACATGCGCCGGGCGACCGTCACGCGGGTCGGGATTCGGCAATTCCAGCAGATGAATTTGTTGTGCGCCGATATCGAGCCAGGCGCCGGGATAACCGAGATCGGGGCGTTTTGCATCGCGTACCAGACCGAGTACATCGCAATAGAAGCGCAGCGCGACCTCGGTGTCGTGCACGACGACGCTGGCGTGGGCAATGGCGCGACAGTGAAACATGTGCGCAGTATAACGCGCATCAAATAAAAACGCGGGCACATGGCCCGCGTTATGACTGCTTGCCAGCAGCAGTTAGTTAGTCGGCCACGCTATCAGTGCGCTTTCGGCACCATAACCGCTTCCGGTATCGATGGCGATGGTGTAGCCCGTGGGCGCCGCCGTTAGGCGTGCGTGCGTATTGGCGGCACCATCAATGACGATTTGACCAGCGGATGGCCACTTGCCACTAATGAGTAACGGCTGCGTCGTGGTAATCGTGACATAGCCGTAGTCGGGGTGATAGAGACGGCCGTGCACCGCAACGTATCCGGGGTACGTGTTTTCGT
>CAZCAK010000206.1:0-4023 GCA_964496605.1 uncultured Acidiferrobacteraceae bacterium
CCCGCCGTTTTTCCCGAGGCGCCGCTGCGCGGCAAAGATGTTAGGATAGCGCCGGCATTTCAACCTAACGATAATCTCGTGATCGATTTCTTGGCTTCGCCGCGCGCCGCCTGGCCGCGCGATATCCTAATGCTCGCGCTGGCGATTGCGCTGCTGTTCGGCGCGGTGCTCGGCAAGCGCCCGCTCGGCGCCCCGGACGAGGCGCGCTATTCCGAAATCCCGCGCGAAATGGTCACGACCGGCGATTACCTCACACCGCGCGTGAACGGCGTGAAATATTTCGAAAAACCACCCTTGTTCTATTGGCTGCAGGCGAGCGCGATTCGCGCCTTCGGGATGGGCGAGGCCTCGATGCGGTTTTGGAATGCCTTTTTCGCCTGGATCGGTTGTCTCGCGGTGTATATCGCCGGACGCTTTCTATTCGATCGGCGTACCGGCATTTTATCGGCGACAGTGCTCGCGACTGGATTTCTGTATTACGCCATGAGCGGCGTGGTGACGCTCGATATGACCGTCGCAACGTTATTGAGCTTGGCGCTGCTGGCGTTTATGTGCGGGCTGCGCCTGGCGCCGGGCCTTAAGCGGCGGCTGACGTTCTATTTGTTTTATGCCATGGCGGCGTTGGCGGTGTTGGCCAAGGGGCTGATCGGTTTCGTCTTACCGGCCATGATCATCGGTGTCTGGATTTTATTGCTCAACCAATGGCGCATTCTGCGCGCGATTTATCTGCCCACGGGCTTGTTATTGTTCGCGCTTATCGCGGTGCCTTGGCACATCCTGGTGTGGCGCGCCAATCCCGAATTCGCGCAGTTCTATTTTATTCACGAGCATTTCCAGCGCTTCCTCACCAACGTCCATCAGCGTTATCAGCCGCCGTGGTTTTTTGTACCGATTTTGATTTTGGGGCTGTTTCCCTGGATCACGTTTTTATTGCCGGCGCTGCACTTTCATTTTCGCGACGCGTGGCGTCAACGCCAGCAACGGCGCGAGGTGATTTTCTTAGGCCTGTGGGCCGGTTTGATCTTCGCGTTTTTTTCCGCATCGCATTCGAAATTGATTCCTTATATCGTGCCGGTGTTACCGCCGCTGGCCTTATTGCTCGGCCGCTATCTCGCCGCCGCGTCGCTTGGCGAGATCGCGCCGCCGCGCCGCCGGCATTACACGCTTTTGATGCTGTTGGCGGCGGCGATTGCGGTCGCGACGGTGCTGGCGCCGCGCCTGCGGCCGAACTTCGCCATCGAGCACACGAGCTCGTCTTTGTTCGTGCTGGTGCTGTTCGCCGCGATTACCGTGGCCATGATTTACCGCAAGCGCGGGCAATTCAATGCCGTGCTCATTAGTCTCGCGCTCGGCAGTGCCCTTGCTTGGCCCTTATTTGCGAATGCGGTCGCCAACGCCGACGATCGCAGCGTCAAGGCGCTGGCGCTGGCGATCCGCGCCCAGCTGCGACCGGGCGACGACGTCGCGAGTTACAACACCTATTATCACGACCTGCCGTTTTATCTGAACCGCCGCGTCACCGTGGTCGGGTGGAAGGGTGAGTTGCGTTTTGGAACCGAAGTTGAGGATACTAGCGCCTGGATGATCGAACCGGCGGCGTTTTGGCGGCGCTGGAACGGCGCCGGCAGGGTGTTCGTGATCACCAGCCGCGGCGATATCGAGGATTTCGCGCGTTCCCGTATCTTCTATTACGTCTTTGCGGAGAACGCGCGCAACGTGGTGCTCACCAATAAGAAAGTCAATCCATGAACCACATCGCCCTGATCATGACCGGTGTCCTGCTCAATGCCGCGGCCCAGCTGGTGCTGAAGGAAGGCATGCGCCGCATCGGCTACTTCGAGTTCGCCTGGGTCAACGTCGCGCCGATCTCGCTGCAAGTCGCCGCCAATCCATTCATCTGGCTCGGTCTTATGCTGTACGGCGTCAGTGTTGCGGTGTGGTTGCTGGTGCTGTCGCGCGTCGACGTGAGCTTCGCCTATCCGATGTTGAGCGTCGGTTACGTCGTCAACGCGATCGCGGCGTATTTTTTATTTCAGGAAAATCTTTCTGCGACGCGCATCGCCGGTATCGGTGTGGTGATGCTCGGCGTTTATCTCATTAGCCGGACTTAAACGTGGAACCGAAAAAAGCGCCCGATACGAAAGAGGAACCGTTCTTACCGTTTTCGCGCCCGGCCATTAGCCGCGCCGCGATCGATGAGGTCGTGGCCTGCATCGAGTCCGGTTGGATCACAACCGGTCCGCGCGTTAAGCAATTCGAGCAAGACATCGCGCGCTATGTGTCGGCGCCGCATGCCTTAGCCTTATCGTCGGCCACCGCCGGCTTGCATCTCGTCTTGGCGGCGCTCGATCTCAAGCCGGGCGATGAAGTGATTACGGTTCCGATGACCTTCGCCGCGACGCTGAATACCATCGTGCTCACCGGCGGCAAGCCGGTGCTGATCGACGTGGAGCGCGATACTTATAATATGGACATCGGCCGGCTCGAGCGTGCCGTCACTAAGCGTACGCGCGCGATCATGCCGGTGCACTTTGCCGGTGCACCGGTCGATCTCGATCCCTTGTATGAAATTGCCCAGCGTCACGGTTTACGCGTGATCGAAGACGCGGCGCACGCGATCGGCACGGTCTACAAAGGTCGGCGTATCGGTGCCTTCGGCGACACGCAGGTGTTCAGCTTCCATCCGAATAAAAACATGACCACCGGCGAAGGCGGCTGCGTCGTGACGCGCGACGACGAGCTGGCGCAGCGCGTGGCCTTATTGCGCTTCCATGGTATGGATCGCGAGGCTTGGAATCGCTTCGGCAAGAGCGGCAGTCAGCATTACGAGATCATCGCGCCGGGTTACAAATACAATATGATGGATATGCAGGCAGCCTTGGGCCTGCATCAATTGCGTGAACTCGATCGCTTCATTGCGCGCCGCACCGAACTCGCGCAGCGTTATCTGCGCTTATTAAAGGACTGGCCGCAATGGACGCTGCCGAAAACGGCCGCCTTTGCGCAACAACACGCCTGGCATTTATTCGCGCCGACCTTAAACATCGACGTTGCCGGCATGGACCGCGATACCTTCATGACGCGCATGAAGGAACGCAATATCGGTACCGGCCTGCATTATCGCGCGGCGCATTTGTATCCTTATTATATGGAGCACTACGGCTTCAAGCCGGGCGACTTCCCGAACGCCGAGGCGATCGGCGAGCGTATCGTGAGCCTACCCTTATTCCCCACCATGACCGATGCGGAACAAGACCGCGTCGTCGCGGCCATGGCCGATGTGTTCGGCAGGCGCGCATGAACCGGGTTTATCTCAGCGTCGTCGTCCCGGTTTACAACGAGGAGGCGAACCTCGAGACGTTATTCGCGCGCCTCACGGCGGTGCTTGATGGCATCGGCAAGTCCTATGAAATCGTGTTCACCAACGACGGCTCGCGCGATCGCTCCGGCGCAATCTTGCGCGATTTATTTCGCCGCCGCCCGCAACAGGTGCGCGTGATCGATTTCAACGGTAACTTCGGCCAGCACATGGCGATCATGGCGGCGTTCGAGCAGGTGCGCGGCGAGATCGTGGTTACGCTCGATGCCGATCTGCAAAACCCGCCGGAAGAAATCCCAAAGTTACTCGCCAGCATCGAGGCCGGGCACGACGTCGTCGGCAGCTATCGCAAGAATCGCCAAGACACGGCGTTTCGGCGCTACATGTCGCGCGTCATTAACGGCCTGCGCGCGCGCATTACGCGCATTCGCATGCGCGACCAGGGCTGCATGTTGCGCGCCTATCGGCGCCACATCGTCGACAGCATCGCCGCCAGCGGCGAGGTCTCGACGTTTATTCCGGCGCTGGCCTATAGCTTTGCGCGTAGCCCGGCCGAAGTCGAAGTTGAACACGCGGCGCGTGCCGCGGGCGAATCGAAATATCGCTTATACGATCTCATTCGCTTGAATTTCGATTTGGTCACCGGCTTCTCGGTCGTGCCGCTGCAGGTATTCACCATCTTCGGCATGGCGGTGTCCATGGCG
>CAZCAK010000207.1:0-3999 GCA_964496605.1 uncultured Acidiferrobacteraceae bacterium
AATTAACGCGCCAAAAGTTCGTTTGATTGGCGCCGACGGTCAACAGATAGGCGTAGTTTCGAGCGCCGAGGCCTTGCAACAAGCGGAAGCCGCGGGCCTGGATTTGGTAGAAATCTCTCCGAACGTTTCGCCGCCGGTTTGCCGCATCATGGATTTCGGCAAATTTCAGTACGAAGAAAGCAAGCGTAAGCACGCGGCGAAAAAGAAGCAGAAGCAGATTCAGATTAAGGAAATTAAGTTTCGTCCCGGGACGGATGTTGGGGATTATCAGGTAAAACTACGCAACCTGATACGTTTCCTAGAAAACGGGGATAAGGCCAAAGTCACTCTGCGCTTTCGTGGGCGCGAGATGGCCCATCAGGAGCTCGGCATGCAGTTATTAAAGCGCGTCGAAGCCGATCTGGTGGAGTATGGGACTGTCGAACAACATCCCAAACTCGAAGGTCGCCAGATGGTGATGGTGATCAACCCCAAACGATAGCAATCATCCGATTGCCGACAACTGTAGCGCGAGTGACCGCGCGAGAATGCGGAGTTATAGCAATGCCTAAACTGAAGTCTAATCGTGGCGCGGCGAAGCGCTTTAAGCCTACCGGAAAGGGTGGGTTCAAGGCCGGTCATTCGCACTTGCGTCATATTCTCACCAAGAAGGCGAGCAAGCGTAAGCGCAAGCTCGGCGGCCCCTTGAATGTGAACCCGTCCGATGTCCCGGGCGTGCGTCGCATGTTGCCGTATAGCTAAAGGAGGCCGCAACCATGCCAAGAGTAAAACGCGGCGTTATTGCCCACGCCAAACATAAGAAGGTCCGGGAACTCGCGAAAGGTTATCGCGGCGCACGCAAGAACGTTTTTCGCGCTGCCAAACAAGCCGTCGCCAAGGCCGGCCAGTATGCCTATCGCGACCGGCGCGTGCGCAAGCGCGAGTTTCGTGCATTGTGGATCGCGCGCATCAATGCCGGTGCACGCGAATGCGGCTTAAGCTACAGCCGTATGATCAACGGCCTGATGAAGGCCGCGATCGAGATCGATCGCAAGGTTTTGGCCGATCTCGCGGTGCACGATAAAAAAGCATTTTCCATGTTGGCGGAAAAGGCCAAGGCCAGCCTGTCCCGCTAATGAGCCAAAGCGGCGATGCTGCTTGGCGATACTTAACAAAGGGAAAGGCAGCGGCCTTTCCCTTTTTTATTGAATGCGTTTTATTAAAGCGCATTCGATCCAAACGCATTGATTGAAACGCGCATGGGCGATACCGAATCCTTAGAACAAGAAATCGCCGGTTTGGTCAGCGACGGCGAACGTGCGCTGCGCGCGGCGGCCGATGTCGCGGCCATCGAGCAGTTGCGCGTGCACTACCTCGGCAAGAAAGGCGCCTTAACGGAACAGCTCAAACGCCTCGGCCAATTGCCGCCCGACGTGCGGCCGCGTGCCGGGCAATGGGTCAATGATGCGAAGAGACGCCTAAGCGAACAACTGGATGCGCGCCGCGCGGAGCTCGAGCAGGCGGCACAGACGCAGTCTATTAAAAAAGAAACTATCGATGTGACTCTGCCGGGGCGCGGCGAGGTGTTGGGCAGCACGCACCCGATTACGCAGACGCGCGAGCGTCTCGAGCAAATCTTTACTGCAATGGGCTTCGCGCTTGCCGACGGACCTGAGATCGAAGACGATTTTCACAACTTCGAGGCGCTCAATATCCCGGCGCATCATCCGGCGCGCGCCATGCACGATAGCTTTTATTTCGATGCTCACACTTTACTGCGTACGCACACCTCGCCAGTGCAAATTCGCTATATGCAAACGCACAAGCCGCCGATCAGCATCATTGCGCCGGGGCGGGTGTATCGCAGTGACGCACCGGATTTGACGCATACGCCGATGTTTCATCAGATCGAAGGATTAGTGGTCGATCGCGGTATTGGCTTTGCCGATCTCAAGGGTGTGCTCATTGCATTCTTGGAAGAGTATTTCGAACAAAAGCTCGAAGTCCGCTTTCGGCCGTCATTCTTTCCCTTCACCGAGCCTTCAACCGAAGTCGATATCGGCTGTGTCAGTTGCGGCGGCAAGGGTTGTCGCATTTGTAAGCACAGCGGTTGGATCGAAGTGCTTGGCGGCGGTATGGTGCATCCGAACGTGTTTAAGCATGTTGGCATCGATAGCGAGCGCTATACCGGTTTCGCATTTGGCGTCGGCGTCGAGCGTCTAGTGATGCTGCGTCACGGCGTAAATGATATTCGCTTATTCTACGAAAACGACTTGCGGTTCTTGCAGCAATTCCGGGGAGGCTAGGTGCGGATTAGCGAAAGCTGGCTGCGCGAGTGGATTAAAACGCCGCTGACGCTGGAGGCGCTGGCGGCGCATTTGACCGCAGTGGGCATTGAAGTAGCGCGCATCGAAGCCGTGGCGCCACCGTTGAAAAACGTCGTCGTCGGACGCATCGTCGCGGCGGAGCGACATCCGAGCGCCGATAACTTGCAGATCTGCCGCGTCGATATTGGTAACAAGACGCCGCTACAAATTGTCTGCGGTGCAAGCAATGCCGTAGTCAATGTGCGCGCACCTCTGGCCATAATCGGCGCGCAACTTCCCGGCGGGCGCAAGATCGACAAGACCCTGATTCGCGGGGTCGAGTCGCACGGCATGTTGTGCAGCGGTGCCGAATTGGGATTAGAAGAAGCGTCCAGTGGATTGTTTTTGCTGGCAAACGATGCCAAGCCGGGGAAAAATCTAACGGACTATCTTGATCTTAACGACCGCACGTTGGAAGTTGAGCTGACGCCGAATCGTGGCGATTGTCTGAGCGTACGCGGTTTGGCGCGCGAGCTTGCGGCGATCACCGGTGCCAAAGTGGTGCAACGAAAGGTGCCACGTTTAGCAATCAACAAATCCGCGCGTCCACTCTCGTTAAAGCTCACGGCCAAGTCCGATTGCCCACGTTACGTCGGGCAAGCGATTCGTGGTATCGACCCGCAAGCACAGACGCCGGAGTGGATGCGCGAACGGTTACGCCGTAGCGGCATACGCAGTATTCATCCGGTTGTGGACGTGACGAATTATGTCATGCTGGAACTGGGGCAACCGATGCATGCATTCGATTTGGCACGCATCGGCTCTATCGACGTGCGGCCGGCGAAGCCGGGCGAGCGCCTGCTGTTGCTAGACGATCGTGAAGTCGAACTGATCCCCGATACACTCGTCATTGCCGACGGCGATAAACCGCTCGCCATCGCGGGCGTGATGGGTGGACGCGATTCCGCGGTCGGCGCCGCGACGGTCGATATTTTTCTCGAGAGCGCTTTCTTTAAGGCCGAGACCATCACCCGCTACGCGCGGCAATATGGCCTGCATACCGAGTCGTCGCATCGCTTCGAACGCGGCGTCGATCCGCAATTACAATCCGATGCCTTAGCCTATGCTGCGGAATTGATCGTCGCAATTGCCGGCGGCAAGCCAGGCAAAATTCAACAAAGTATTGCGACCAAATATCTTCCGAAACCGCTACCGATTCGCCTACGCGCCGAACGCATCGAAACGGTACTGGGAATGCCGTTGCGTGCGACCGAGGTCAATAAAATTTTGACCCGTCTTTCAATGCGGATTAAAGCGGGTAGTGGTGCCTGGAGCGTGACGCCGCCGAGTTATCGCAGCGATATACAGCGGGAGGAAGACCTCATCGAGGAATTGGTGCGCTTGTATGGCTATGAGAAATTGCCGCCACGCCTGCCGCGCTTACCGCTGCAAACCCAAATCGCCGGGCGCGCGCTGCCGTTAGCGCGCGTACGCGATGTCTTGATCGCGCGCGGCTATGCCGAAGCCATTACCTATAGCTTTGTCGACGTCGGCTTGCAGCAATTATTCGCTCCCGATATTCCGGCGCCAAAATTGCTCAAGCCGTTGTCGCAAGAAATGGGCGTGATGCGCACGACGTTGCTGCCAGGTCTCATCGGTGCATTGTTGCATAACCTCAATCGCCAGCAGCAGCGGGTGAAAATTTTTGAGATCG
>CAZCAK010000208.1:0-3989 GCA_964496605.1 uncultured Acidiferrobacteraceae bacterium
CTTCTGCTCTTCCTGATCCGCCAAACCGCCCAGATCGAGAGCGCCCTTTGTAACCGATTGCAAAGCCTTGCCCTCAAACTCGGTAAGATGCATGGTCAACCACTCGTCAATACGATCGCTGAGCAGTAACACCTCGACACCTTTCTTGCGAAAGATTTCTAAATGCGGGCTGTTCTTTGCCGCGATAAAACTATCGGCGCTGAGATAATAAATCTTGTCTTGGCCGTCCTTCATGCGTCCGAGGTAATCACTCAAGGTGACGGTCTGTGCATCGCTGTCGTTATGCGTCGAGGCGAAACGCAATAATTTTGCGATGCGCTCGCGATTGGCGTTGTCTTCTACCACACCCTCCTTCAGCACGCGACCAAACTCTTGCCAGAACGTTGCGTATTTTTCCGGTTCTTTGGTCGCGATGTCGTCCAGTAAATCCAAAATTTTTTTCGTGGCGCCGCCGCGAATAGCATCGATGTCCTTACTGCGCTGGAGAATCTCACGCGACACATTCAGCGGCAAATCGTTCGAGTCGATCACGCCACGGACAAAGCGCAAATAATTCGGCAGCAGCTGTTCCGCATCTTCCATGATAAACACGCGTCGCACGTAGAGTTTCACTCCGTGTTGACGATCACGGTCCCACAAATCGAACGGCGCGCGCTTCGGAATGTAGAGCAAGGAAATATATTCCTGTTTGCCTTCAACACGACTATGCACGTGCGCCAACGGCGGTTCAAAATCGTGTGCAACGTGCTTATAAAACTCCTCGTACTCTTCTGGCTTAATCTCGCCGCGCGGCCGTGCCCATAACGCCGCGGCGCGATTCACCGTTTCATCTTCGTCCTTGTCTTCGGCCTTCATGAGAATCGGAATGCCGATATGATCCGAATACTTGGTAATGATGCTACGCAGGCGCCAGCCATTGAGAAAATCGTCTTCACCCGCGCGCAGATGCAGGATAACGTCGGTGCCGCGATTGGGTTTATCGACGGTTTCGATTGTGTAGTCGCCCTCGCCGGCCGATTCCCAGCGCACCGCCTGCCCACTAGCGAGGCCAGCGCGACGCGTCACCACCGTTACCTTATCGGCAACGATAAATGCCGAATAAAAGCCGACACCGAATTGACCGATAAGGCGCGCGTCCTTTGCTTGTTCGCCGGAGAGCGAGGCGAGGAATTGCTTAGTGCCAGATTTTGCGATCGTGCCGATATTGTCGATCACCTCCTCGCGGCTCATGCCAATGCCGTTATCAGAGACGGTAATGGTGCGCACATCCTTGTCATAGGCGACGCGGATGGTGAGCGCGCTATCGCCCTCGTACAGACCATCGTCCTTCAAGGCCTCGAACCGCAATTTATCGGCAGCATCGGAGGCGTTCGAGATCAGCTCGCGGAGGAAAATTTCCTTATTGCTATAAAGGGAATGAACGACGAGGTCCAGCAACTGCCGCACTTCGGCCTGGAACCCCAGGGTTTGTTTTTGCGCTTGATCGCCCATAAAGACTCCGGTTTCGACTCGCCGGATATGTAGGGGCACACGAGGAAATTTCAAGCAGCGCGGGCTAAGACACCAGGCACGGCGTGCCTGGTGCCGGGCCGCTTAAGTGGGCGCGGCCTCACTGGCTTGGAAATGAATTTTGACATGCGTGCCATCGCAAAACGGCTTGCTCTTGGACGCACCACAACGGCATAAGGCCGCCGGCCACTGTTGGATGGGATACGGCCGGCCGTTCCAATCCACGACGTCGATGCCTTTTTCTACCAGATACGGTCCGTCTTTCTGTAGCGTTATTTTCATAGAGCGATCCTACTATTTATTAGCGTAGTGCTACTTGATTTTCGATGGTAGCAACACCGCCAAGCGAGCGCGTGCGCCGCATTAGCTTGCGCACTGCACGCGGCGTCGCCCAGCCGCGCAAGTAAATACGGCCGTCGTCAACTTTGACATCGATATCCTCCGCATGTGAACCAAGCTGCTGAAGTTCCGCACGGACTTGACGCTCTAAGCTGCGATCACTCACGTGCTCAATACCGCCATCGCTGCGGCCCCAACCGCGCCACGGCCGCTGCGCCCATGTCTGTTCGGCGGTCTTACTCGCATCGTGCGCGAAACGATTCCATTGGCGATTGGCCTGTTTTCCGGCGTTACGAAATTGATGCGCAACGATGGCGCGGCGATAGGCGCCGCGTTTTTGGTCGAGGAAATAAATCAATGCCGCGCTCGCGGTCACGGCACCGGCCACCGCCAACCATTTCTTAACGTTCATGCGATACTTCATGGGACCTCCTGGAAAGAGACAAAAAAATCGAAGGATTCAAAAAACAAAAAAGTAGTAGGAGCTGCCTTCTTGTGTTTTCGGCAACGCCGCGGAGTTTGCCTTAAAGCACGGCGTAACGACTGAGCGCTTTTGCCCTACCGGCAAAAAATCGCAACAGGTATTATCCAACGGTTTGGTTTCTTTACAGTTGCGTCCGCAGCGCGAGCGTAGCAGTCAGACAAATAAACGTAAGCGCGCAACACACGCTGGGCGAATGTCGACGAGCGCGGCGATATACGCCGCGCATCGCGACTAGTTAACGTGTGAGCGTTAGATGCAACGCAGTCGTGGCGGTAAGGATCTAAGCCAGAAATTTACTAAAGGTTTTTTTACGCGTCGGCGTATTAAGCGGGGTGTATTAATTTTGAATCGTTGTAGATGCGGATGAATCGGTTGGTTTTTCGGAATTGGCAGCGCGCACTAGGCGACGCAATTCAGCAAGCTCCGATTGTAAGGCCTTCATCGCGGCAACGATTTCGGCGGGTGGCTCGACGCGCAACAGGTTGGCATCCTGCACCGCGATCGATTTCAGCGGCGACTTAAATTGCGAAATCGTTTCTAGGTTATAGGCTTCACTCACTGTGATCTCCTCCGGTATTAGACCCAAGAACCTAAGGTCATTAATGTAATCACGCCCAGTGCAGAGCGCAAGCAGCTTGTTATTTATTATTAGTTACTTGGTAAAACAACCCTAACCGGATGGCCGGCTCGGGGGTACCGATAGGAGGGCAAAAGACGGCGATACGATCGCCGTCTATTAGAATTTAGTTATTTACCGGTATTAAAGCGTTGACCGCGACGGGTGAGGACACAGGGCGCAAGGCGGGCGCGTATACCACGATGCTATCTTTCACCCGATTAACATAGCGGATCACACCCGGTCCGGCGTTATAGGCGGCGATTGCCAAACTCATATCGCCCTTCGCCTCGCGCATCATCCATTTCAGATACTTCGCGGCCCAGGCCAGATTGGTCGTGGGATCGAACAGTTCTTGCTCGATCAATTTGATGCGCTCGGCTTCGGACAGATCGCTGCGCCAATTCGGACCTTTCATTAATGCCACTGTCTGCGGACGCAATTGACATAGACCGATTTCGCCCACGGGGCCGACCGCGCGCGGATTCCAACTCGACTCACGGCCGCAAATCGCCTTCAGTGTCTCCGCCGGTACGCCGTAACGTGCCGCGGCGGCATCGGCATGACGCTCGAGGCTGGCTCGGTTTAACCCGGCCTGTGCCGGCGCGATGAAAATCAGCAACAACGGGAATAACCACTTATTCATAACAACCTCAATGCATGCACCGATGAAGACACGACTGCGCGTCGTGCACCTTTTCCTCCGTCCAGTGGTTTGATTGTTTTTCGATCTCCAAAAAATTTTAGGGGCCTTCGGCCCTTTTCAGTTTTCGGTATTGCCGGCACGCACATAATGCGGTTGGTCTACTACAAAAAAACACAGGGAATGAATCAGCAGGTCGGCCTGTAAATCATCTTTTTTCTGTTTCACCCGGGCGTATTGCTCAAAGGTCTTTCCAAACCGCGCCTGGAGCAAATTGAAGGCCATTACACCGGCCGAATCGGGGTGGTAGGTTCCCTGGTTGAGGGCTTGGGTAATTTCTTCCGGGGAGATCAACAAACCATACTGATCCTTCAGCCAGTTCAGCGAATCTTTTAATC
>CAZCAK010000209.1:0-3982 GCA_964496605.1 uncultured Acidiferrobacteraceae bacterium
TATCGCGGTGCTCGGTCTTGCGAATCGGCTCAATGCACATGGAGCGGCGGCGGCGAAGAAGCTCGGGACTTCGCTCGTCAACCACTACCTGGACGGATTTACCAAGAAAAAGAAGTGAACGTACCGCGACACTGAGCGGGAGGATCGATGAAGACCTTACTCAAATTATTATTGTCGTTGTTATATCGGGTACAAGTGAGCGGCATTGAACACTACCACGCCGCCGGCGAGCGCGTATTGATTATCGCGAATCACAGCTCGTTCCTGGACGCGGCCTTACTGATTGCGTTTCTACCGCATCGATTAACTTTTGCGATTAACAGGGAAATCGCACAGCGTTGGTGGGTGCGGCCGTTTTTAAGCTTGGTCGACGCGCTGCCGATGGATCCGACCAGCCCCTACTCGACGCGTACGCTCATTCGCCATTTGCAAGACAATCGCCGCGCTGTCATTTTCCCGGAGGGTCGTCTCACGGTGACCGGCGCACTGATGAAAGTCTACGACGGCACCGGCATGGTGGCGGATAAATCCCGTGCCAAGGTGTTGGCGGTGCGCATCGATGGCGCGCAATACACGCCATTTTCGCGTCTACGTGGCCGATTACGTTTACGTTGGTTTCCGAAAATACGCCTGACTATTTTGCCGCCGACACAGTTGCAGGCGCCGGAACACATCCGCGGACGTGCGCGTCGGCAACGCGTCGGTTCGTTACTGTCCGACGTCATGACGAACATGATGTTTGTGACCTCGAATTATCAACGTACCCTCATCGACGCGCTACTCGAGGCGCGCGATCTGCATGGCGGCGGGCATTACGTTATCGACGATATTCAGCGCCAGCCACTGACGTACAACGGCCTGCTCATGAAGGCCTATGTGCTGGGACGCCTGATGTCGCGCCACACCGCGGCGGGAGATGTCGTCGGCCTGCTATTGCCAAATGCAGCGGCAACCGCGATTGCATTTTTTGGTTTGCACACTGCAACGCGCGTTCCGGCCATGCTTAATTACACCGTCGGCGCCCAGGGCATGATCTCGGCCTGTCGCACCGCGTGCATCAAAACGGTGTTTAGCTCGCGTCGCTTTGTGGAGGCGGCCAAGCTGCAAGCGGCGCTGGCGCAACTGGAGACCACGGTCCGCGTCGTTTATCTCGAAGACTTGCGCGACGCGCTCGGTATCGGCGATCGATTGCTCGGCGTTTTGTTTCCACTGATGCCGCGCGTGCTGGCACCGCGCCTGAAGCGCGTGAAGCCGCAGGACCCGGCGGTGGTGCTATTTACCTCCGGCTCCGAAGGCACGCCTAAGGGCGTAGTGCTGGCGCATGCAAACCTCCTCGCAAATGGCGCACAAATCGCCACACGTATCGCCTTCAGCGCGCAGGACATTATTCTCAACGCCCTACCAATATTTCACTCGTTTGGTCTTACCGCCGGCACCTTATTGCCAATCCTCGCGGGGATGCGCACATTCTTTTATCCCTCGCCGCTGCATTACCGCATCGTTCCGGAAATTGCTTACGACATTAATGCCACCATCATCTTTGGTACCAATACCTTTCTAAAGGGTTACGCCCGCTTCGCGCATCCTTACGATTTTTACAGTATCCGCTACGTGTTCGCGGGCGCCGAACGGCTACAAGAAGAAACGCGTCGCATGTGGATCGATAAATTCGGCATTCGCATTTTCGAGGGCTATGGCGCCACCGAAACCAGCCCAGTACTCACGATGAACACGCCGATGGAGTATCGCGTCGAAACCACCGGCCGCTTTTTGCCCGGCATCGAGTGGCGCCTGTCGCCGGTTCCGGGCGTGGACAATGGCGCGCGCTTGGCAGTGCGCGGACCGAACATCATGCTCGGCTATTTATTGGCCGATCGCCCCGGAAAACTCGTGCCACCGCAAACCGAACACGGCATCGGTTGGTACGACATGGGCGATATCGTCGCGATCGATGACGATGGCTTCGTGCGTATTCGCGGCCGCGCCAAACGTTTTGCAAAGATCGGTGGCGAAATGATCTCATTGGCCGCGGTCGAAGAATTGGCGGTGCGTGCGTGGCCGAATGCGCAACACGCCGCGCTATCGGTGCCCGATGCGCAAAAAGGCGAGCAGCTCGTATTGCTCACGACGCACAAAGACGCGGCGCGCGCGGCGCTATTGGCGCAGGCCAAGAGCGACGGCTTAGGCGAGATCAATGTGCCGAAGCGCATCGTAAGCGGTGTGACCATACCGCTTTTGGGTACGGGAAAAACCGATTACGCCGCGGCGCAGCGTATCGCCGAACAGGAGGCCAGCAAATGAACCGGGGCGTTTATGCGTTATTGCTGGCGCAGTTTTTAACCGCATTCGCGGACAATGCGATTTTGTTCACCGCCATCGCGATTGTATTGCAAACGCCGCACACCGCACCGTGGTACGTACCGGCGCTGCAAAGCGCGTTCTTAGTGGCGTTCGTCGTCCTTGCGCCCATGGTCGGGCCGCTGGCCGATAGTCGTCCGAAGTCGCAGGTCTTGATGTTGGGTAATTTGCTCAAGGCCGCGGGCGTAGTCGCGATGTTATTCGGTTTGGAGCCGATCGCGGCCTACGGTTTGGTCGGCATCGGCGCCGCGGTGTACGGCCCCGCCAAGTACGGCATCTTGCCGGAGATCGTCGATCATACTCATCTCGTTCGCGCCAATAGCTGGATCGAAGGCTCGACCATCGTCGCCATCATCGCCGGTACCGTCGTCGGTGCGCGCATGGCCGATACTTCGGTGCATGGCGCGATGATCGCCATTGCGATTTGCTACGGCCTATCAATGCTGGCCACGCTATTGGTACCGCGTGTCCGGCCGACGCACGCGGCGACATTCGACCCGCGACACTTCTTTCACATGATGCGTACGCTATTGGCGAGCGATCGCGCGCGCTTTGTGATGCTCGGCACGAGTTTATTCTGGGCCGCGGCTGCGGTGTTGCGTCTGCTCCTCGTGGCTTGGGCGCCGCTGGTCTTGGTTACGCACAATACCACCGATATCGCCGATCTGACCTTGGCATTGGCCTTAGGGATTATTATTGGCGCGATGGCGGCGCCGAAGTTGATTCCGATCGAACACCTGCGCCGCGCACGCGTCGCGGCCTATTTGATGGGTTTGTGTATTCTTGGACTGAGTCAAATCGAGAGCGTATGGCCGGCGCGCGCCATGCTTGTCGCGATCGGCGTCACCGGTGGTCTCTTTATGGTGCCAGTGAACGCGACGCTGCAGGAGATCGGCCATAACACCATCGGCAGCGGCGGCGCCGTGGCACTACAAAATTTCTTCGAGAACGCGACGATGTTGCTTGCGGTAGGCGCCTACACCTTCGCCGCCGGCGAGGGCTTAAGCCCCATCTTCTCTATCGTTGGCGTCGGCATCTTTGTTCTGGTGATGACGGGCCTCGTTTCGTGGCACCTGCCGGCCGATACGGCCAGCGATGATATCGAAACGGAACCGAAGAAACCGCGAACGAACCCCTAAGGCGCTGCTTCCCCAGCCGTGCGCCGTAATCGATTCACAAACTTAAGCGCAATGAATATGGCAAACGCGATGATGGTAAATTCAATGATGGCGCTGACGAAAGCGCCGTAACGCAACACCGGTGCACTGGCCTTTTCCGCCTCAGCCAAACTTTGATAGTGGACGCCATTAAGCGCGACATAGAACTGTCGAAAATCGGTCCCGCCGAGCAGAAAGCCGAGCGGCGGCATGACGATGTCCTTGACGAATGAATCGACGATCTTGCCGAATGCGGCGCCGATGATGATGCCGACCGCCATTTCGATCATATTTCCTTTGATGGCAAACTCGCGAAATTCGCTTGCTAGGCTCATATGCACTCCGATCTTATTAGTGGATCCGACACACTAGCGTCGAAGCTCGCCGGCGACAACAACGCTTGCGCCATTCTCCTTCGAAACGCCGTCGCCAGAATGTCGACCGCGCGCTATGCTAGCGGCATGTTG
>CAZCAK010000210.1:0-3956 GCA_964496605.1 uncultured Acidiferrobacteraceae bacterium
AACGCCGCTTCCAATACCGCGACCGCCTTGCGCGCATCGGATAAGCGCGCCTCGACCGCGACCCGCTTTTGTAAATATTCCTCGAGCTTCGCCTTGAGCGCCTCTTCCGGGCGATCTTCGTTTTGTAATAATTGCTCGATCTCGGCGCGGCGCGCGAGCAATTCCTTCAGCTGCGATTCCAGGCGCACAATACTTTGCTGCGTCGACTCAAATGCGGTTTGCGTCGCCTGACGTTCGACCTCCAAACGATGCAAGGCGTCGGCAGCCTGCGTCGCCGCGGTACGCGCCTGCTCCAAATCAACGCGCGTGCGGGCGCGCTCGCCTTCGATATGAGTACGCTCCTGCTCTAGCTGAGCTGCGCTTTGTTCGGCTTGCGTTGCGGCAGCCTTGGAGGCATCGAGCTCCTGCTCGTCACGTTCGATCTGCGCCACAACTTCGGTACGTTCATGCTCGAGCTGACGATGGCGTGCCGCGAGCTGATTCAATTGCGCCTCGCGATGACCGAACTGCGCGTGCAGATTCGCGCGTTCGCGCTGCTCGTCGTTCAGCTGCCGCCGCCGCTCACCACGCTCGGCATCGAGCGTTTGTGCTCGCTGTTGCAAGCCCGCAAGCTGCGTCTCGCGCTCCTTAAGTTGCGCACCGACTTGCGCGATGTCTGCCGCCAGTGTCTCTAATTCGCGCTCGCGCTGGATCATGCCGACGCGCGCGCCCTGGCGTTCCGGCAGGCCCAACCAATTGCGCCCGAGCCAGATACCGTCGCGCGTAACCACCGATTCATGCGCGGCGAGCTCCGGACGTAAGCGCAGCGCCTCCGCAAGATCATCGGCGAGATACACGCCAGAGAGCAACGCCGATAAATCAGCATCTGCCTTAATCTTTTGTAACAGACGCGGATGCGAACCGCCGGCACCCGGAGCGCAGCGAGCGTGCAAATCGAACATGACCAGATCGCCCTGCGGCAATTGCATATCGCCGGCCAGCTGGTCCAACTCGGTCACGCACACGGCGCCGAGATCGGCACCGAGCACGCGCTCGACCGCCTTTTCCCAACCCGGCTCGACTTGCAATAAGCGCGCAAGACGCGGTGCGTCTTGCAAGCCGCGCTGTTGCAGCCAGGCGTTCATGACATCGTCATACTTACCCAAGGCCGCGGCTTGAAGTTCCTGCAACGATGAGACGCGCGCCTGTAGATTTTGACTGCGGCCGCGCAGATCGTTTACGGCACCGTTCGCGGTACGGCTTTGGTCTTGCACGTTGCGGATATCGGCTTCGATTTGCTCCAGTTGTTGCGCGTAGCTTTCGCATAGGCGATCGCGCGTCGCAACCTCATTGCGTAACTGATCGACACCGGCGTCCTTCAGCTTCGCTTCGATGTCACTCGCTTCCTGTTCCAGGCGTACCCGTCGCTGACGCAGCTGTTGCAGATGTTGTTCGAGTTGTTGCGCACGGGCGCGCTGAATATCACGCGTCTTCGCCGGTTCGGCAGCACGGCGAGTGAAGTCTTCCCATTGCGCCTGCCAGGTTTGCATCGCCTGTTCCGCCGCGCTTAAGGCGGCGGCGGCGGTGCTACGCGCCGCCTGCGCCTGTTCGTAACGCGGCGCCGCGGCGGCGATGTTCGCCTGTAAGCTTGCCAGGCGTTCCTGATCGTTTGCGAGATGGCGATTGGCCTCTTGCCAGGCGCGCTCTAATTGTTCCTGTTCGCGCAGACGTTGTTGTTGCGTTTCGCGCGCGTGTTGGATCGCCTGTTCGGTATTATTAATATCGGCGCCGATGGCATAGAACTGTGCTTGTACCGCATTGAAGTCGTCGCCGGCCTCGATTTGGCGGCTACGAATTTTTTCAATTTCGGCTTCAATCGTGCGCTGTCCGGCGATGGCGGCTTCGAGGTCGGTCTCGCAAGCCGCGAGTGCCGCCTCATGTTCGGCAATACGCGTGCCCAGGATCTGGCCGCGCAGGCCGAGAATTTGTGCACGCAACAAACGTTCTTGTTGTTTGTACTCTTTGTATTTCGTCGCCGCCTTGGATTGGCGCTGCAGTCGTCCGAGCTGCGTTTCCAATTCCTTGCGGATGTCTTCCACGCGCGCGAGATTTTCGCGCGCGTGCTTGATGCGGTTTTCGGTTTCGCGGCGACGTTCCTTGAATTTCGAGATACCGGCCGCCTCTTCGAAAAAGGCGCGCAAGTCTTCCGGCTTGGCCTCGATGATGCGCGTGACCATGCCTTGTTCGATGATGGAGTAGGCGCGCGGCCCGAGTCCGGTGCCGAGAAAAATATCGGTGATATCTTTACGCCGGCACTTGGTTTTATTGATGTAGTAATCGGATTGCCCGTCGCGCGACGCCTCGCGCCGAATAGCGAGCTCGGCATATGCAGCATACTCGCCGGGCGCGCGTCCATCGCTATTATCGAACACGATCTCGACCGAGGCCTTGCCCACCGGTTTGCGCGCGGTCGAGCCGCTGAAGATCACATCGGCCATGGAATCGCCGCGCAAGTGGCGCGCCGAACTCTCGCCCATGACCCAGCGCACGGCGTCAATGACGTTCGATTTACCGCAACCGTTCGGGCCGACGACGCCGATTAAATTATCCGAAATGGGGATGGTGGTAGGGTCGACGAACGATTTGAAGCCGGCGAGTTTAATTTTCTTGATGCGCATGTAATCCGCGGTCAGCTACAATCGGCGAAAGTGCAAAGCTAGCATATAGGGCCAAAAATGCCTACCAAGCCGAGCAAGGTGCTGGAGACGTTCGACAATCCGAATCCGGAGCGTGATTATCGCATTCAAATCACGATCCCGGAGTTCACCTGTCTGTGTCCCAAGACCGGTCAGCCGGATTTCGCCACCTTGTATTTGGAGTACATCGCGGATCGCAAGTGCGTCGAGCTGAAATCGCTCAAGCAGTACGTCTGGTCGTACCGCAACGAGGGTGCGTTTCATGAGGCGGTAACGAATATCATTCTGAACGACCTGGTCGCGGCGACCGGTCCGCGCTATATGCAGTTGCGCGCCGAATTTAATGTGCGCGGCGGCATTTATACCAGCGTGACCGTTGAACACCGTCAGCACGGTTGGCGCGAGCAGATGCCGCCGCCGCAGGTCGAACAACCCATCGAGTCGCCGGCGATCACACCGACCAAGGCCCCGGCCCCGGCACTGACGCGCGCTGCACCGAAACCGGCGCCGGTAGAAAGCAAAGTACCGGTGGAGGCCAAAAAAACTGGCACCGGTACGCGGTTTCGCATGTTACCGCGCGCACGCGAAACCGAGATTCCCGACGACGTGGAACCGGAGACCGTGGCGAGCCCACCCCCGCCGCCGCGAACCGAAACTAAAGCACCGCCGGCCAAGGCGGCACCGAAGCCGCCAGCAAAGCAACCTATTTATATCGGCGTCGATGTCGGTAGCTCTGGCTGCATGGCAGTCGCAGTCGATGCGCAAGGCCGCGTGTTGCAACAGGTGCGCACACCCATGCCGTTGCCGACTAAGCGCGAGGAGCAAGTGACGCAAGATCCGCAGGTCTGGTGGCAAGCGGTGATGCAATGTCTGCGCGGCATCAGCAAAGGCATCGACGGATCGCGTGTCGCCGCGATCAGCGTCGACGCCACGTCGGGTACGATTTTGCTTGCGGACAGTAAAGGCGCGCCGGTCACGCCGGCGCTGATGTATAACGATAGCCGCGCGCACAAAGAAGCGGCGCGGATCGCGGAAGTCGCGGATCGTAATTCCGGCGCGCATGGCAATAGCAGTGCGCTGGCAAAATTATTGTGGCTCGACGCCCGCGCCTCGGAAAAGAAGACGCGTTACTGTCTGCATCAAAGCGACTGGATTCTCGGCAAGTTGTCCGGCGTGTTCGGCGTCAGCGATTACAACAACACACTCAAGCTCGGATATGACGCCGAACGATCGAAATGGCCGGATTGGTTTACGAGTCTTTCGATAAACCAATCGTGGCTT
>CAZCAK010000211.1:0-3929 GCA_964496605.1 uncultured Acidiferrobacteraceae bacterium
TCGTTCTATGCGCCGATTATTTTTTATTTGGGCGGCGACGTATCGCGGCCGGCCTACTTCTGCCCCGATCTCGTCTGGATCAACTCGATCTTGTAGCCGTCCGGGTCCTCGACGAAGGCGATAACGGTATTGCCGTGCTTCATCGGCCCGGCCGGTCGCACCACCTTGCCGCCGCGCCGCGCAATCGCCTCGCACGCGGCGTAGGCATCGGGCACGCCGAGGGCGATATGGCCGAAGGCGTCGCCGAGTTGATAGCGCTCGACGCCGTAGTTATAAGTCAGCTCAATCACGGCGTGCTCGCTTTCCGGGCCGTAACCGACGAAGGCGAGAGTGAATTTTCCCTCCGGGTAATCGTGTTGGCGCAGCAGTTGCATGCCCAGAACCTCGGTATAGAACCGGATCGAGCGCTCGAGATCGCCGACTCGCAGCATGGTGTGAAGGACACGCATGCGCCGAGAGTAACCATGCACGCGCGACCTGTAAATCGGCCATCGCCCCGACTATGCTCTGTAACAATTTAGCGCTTGCATTGGCAGCGCAACGCGAGTAAAAAAACGCCATCCATGAACGAAACCTCGGATTCGTGTAGTACCGGCAGTACCGGCGACATCGCTGCGCATGCGCAGTTGTTGCGATGTCTCCGAGTCTTCGCAGTATCCCTAAACGGGGTCCGCTATTTCGCGACCCCGTTTTTTATTGTCCGTTTTTCTCGAACAATCTCAAACTAACGACTCAAAGAAGGAGCCGCAATGACTGAACGTAACGACGCTGAACCTCCCGAACCTCTGACCACGCTTAGTGCCGGAACGCCCGGCGCGCACCGCAGCTGCGTGTCATCCACCGCCTGCAGTCACGCCTAAGGAGCCGCCCGATGCTAAACGTGGTCAATGCCGTGATGGACACCCATTTTCTAACGCCGGTCGGCCCCGCGCCGGTCGCACACCCCGCAAGCCCGAACAAAACCGCGCGCGCCGAGGCGCCGGCACAACGCTATCTGGTTTCGGGAAAATACAAACTCTACCCCTTCGATAAAAGCGCGCGGCCGTATTTCGACCAAGCCGTCGCCACCCTTGGGGTACACCTCTCCGACTACAGCTTTACCAATAACGTCATTTGGCTGTGTCAGGCGAGCGGGTTTTATCAAATCATCGAAGGGTGCTTTTGCCTCTTCGGCCTCTCCGGCAATGGACTGACGATGTTATTGCCGCCGCTGGGCGAGCCGGCGCGGCAAAAACGCGCGCTCAAGATCTGCGTCAAAATCATGGACCAATACAATCCCTCACCGGCGCAGGCGCGGCTCGATTTCGTTTACAGCGATTTTCTTAAAGGCCTGGATAAAGACAGCGACGGCTCGACGCCGCTGGTCAACGGCGAGCGCTGGTTGGTCGAGGTGACGAATCCGGATTACATCTATCGTACGCAAGACCTGATCGAGCTGCGCGGCAATGCCTTTAAGACCAAGCGCAATGAGATCAATCAATTCCGCCGTGCGCATCCGAACCATGCGCTGGTGCGCTTTAGCGTCGAGCATCGCGACGCGGCGCGCGCCCTGGTCAACACCTGGACCGAAAACCGCATCCGCACCCTACCCGACGGCTCGGTGGAAGAGTTCCTCTACAACTTGGAAATGGAACGCAAGGCGATCAACCGCACCATCGCGCTCTATGAAGAACTCGGCCTCGAAGGCTTGAGCCTATTCATCGACGGCAAGCTCGAAGGCTTTACCTTCGGCGAGCGCTTAAGCAGCGACGTCGCGAACGTGCTCATCGAAAAGACCAACTTCAATATCCCCGGAGCGGCGCAATACCTATTCCGCGAGTTCGCCAAGGTCTTCGCCGATTGCACTTACATCAACGTCGGCGACGATCTCGGCTTTGAAAATCTACGGCGCGTGAAGATGAGCTATCGCCCGGCGATGTTCGGCGAGAAGATCGTGCTGCGGCGTATGGCGGCGGAATAGCGTGGAAGCGGTCGCACCCCTGCGCCGTGCCAGCGGCGCCGACTTCGCGGCGTTAGCGGCGCTAGAACGCGCCTGCTTCCAAAACGGCGACGGCGCGTTTAATGCGCGGCAATTGCGCGCGTTACTGGCGAATCCCAATGCGTACTGGCTAATGCGCGCGGACGCGCGCGCCATGGCCTGCTGGCTGCACTGCAATAACGGCCGCGCACGCTGGGCGCGCTTATACTCGCTCGCAGTGCATCCGGATTTGCGCGGCCAAGGTATTGCACCGCAACTGCTCAACGCCGGCATGCGCTGGATGCAGGACCAGGGCTTGCACATCTGTCGCGCCGAGGTGAAAGCCGACAACGCCGCCGCGCGCCGTTTATACGCACGCTTCGGATTTCGCGAAACCGGTGCCTTGCGCGATTACTACGCGCCGGGCATCGACGGCGTACGTCTCGAACTGGCAGTGAACGCGGCGCACCGCGCCGCCTAGTCGTCGCGCATTATAAAAACGCCCGGCATGCCGGGCGTTTTTTGTTTAATAGGTCATACACGCGGCGTTGATCATGCCGATCGCGATCGACACAAACGCCAGCAATAGCGCCGGTGCCATTTTGTTGGCAACGATATCCTGCTTCAGTTTCGGCACCAGCAGCCACACCAACGCGAACGCCAGCAATTGCACCGCGAGCGCAATCGCACCCCACATCAACATATCGGTTAAGTTCACGCTAAAGGCGATGGCGCTACTCAGCGGAAACATAAATCCGAACATGGCGCCGCCCAAGGTCACGGCGGCGGCGGTATTGTTCTCGCGGATCAATTTGATTTCGCGATACGGCGTGATCGCCACATACACCGCGATAAACACCGCGAACAAAACCAACGCCGACGCAAAATAAGCGAAGAACGTCGGTAAACCGTCGGCGGTAAAAGGTGTCGTTTCCAGCATGGTGTCTCCTTCAGTCGGTAAAGTAATGGGGAATGAAGCGGCTCGTGTTTTGCGTTACGCGGCTGCGGTCTTCGCGAATGCCAATGCCGGCCGGCGTGTCGCCGACCACCCAGGCGCCGATCACGGGATAATTGCCGTCGTAATCCGGCAACGGTGCATACGCCTGGTACACATAACCCTCGGCGCCGTAAGGTCCGACATCGTCGGCATGATCGATATCGCCACCAACGATACGGATATTCGCGCCCTCGCGCGAGTACAGGGGCTTTTGCACGTACGCGCCCGCAAGCGGCGCAAACGACGCCGGCAGCAAATTCGGATGCCCGGGGAACAATTCCCAGAGCAGCGCCAAGATGCCTTTATTGCTGAGCAGCATCTTCCACGGCGGCTCGAACGTGCGCAGCGGCGTTTGCGTCAGATACGGTGCGAATTCCTCTTGCCATAACCACTCCCAGGGATAGAGCTTGAACCATACGGCGATGGGCTCGTTTTGCCTATCGACAAAACGGGGCGCCGACGCATCCCAGCCGATGTCATCGATAAACAACTGCGCCGTGGCGTAGCCCGCTTGCGCGCACACATCGCGCATATACGTCGTGGTGGTGAGATCTTCGGCGCTATCGCGCGCGCAGGTAAAGTGAATTTTCGCCGCGAGCGGCAGGCGCCCCTCGATCTCGCGCCAGCGCGCGATGAGCTTCTCGTGCAGCGAATTGAACTGATCGGCGTCGGGGAAACAATCCTGCAGCCATTGCCATTGCACCACGCTCGCCTCGAATAGCGCCGTCGGCGTGTCGGCATTGTATTCCAGCATTTTCGGCGGACCCTTGCCGTCGTAGGCCAAATCGAAGCGGCCGTAAATACTCGGCTCGCGCCGCTCCCAAGCGTCGCGAATCAAGGGCACCGCCGCTGCAGGGATTTTGAGTCGTTCGAATTCATTATGCGCAACGATATGCGCCACCGCCTCTAAACATAGGCGCTGCAACTCGGCACAAGCGGACTCGAGCTCGTCGATTTGCGCCGCGCTGAATCGAT
>CAZCAK010000212.1:0-3917 GCA_964496605.1 uncultured Acidiferrobacteraceae bacterium
CCACGGCGCTAAATCGGCCGACGGTAAACAATTTAACAACCAACGATACGACACCGACGCTTACCGGTACTTGGACCAATCTCGCCGGCGATACCTTGACCGTCGCCGTTAATGGCACGACCTACACCACCAGTAGCGGATTAACAGTGAGTGGCAATAGCTGGTCGTTGACGACAAACACCTTAAGCCTCGGCACTTATGATGTGACGGCGACGGTGAGCCGAAGCGGCGGCGGCAGCATCAGCGATGCCGCCAGCGGCGAGCTTGTCGTTGCGAGCGGTCCGGCGGTCACGATTACCGGCGGTGCAAATACCAGCGACGCCGATACCACGCCGGTCATTGCCGGTACTGCGACGCTGTCCGCGGGCGATTATGTGTTGGTACGAATCGACCCGAATAACGATGGCAATCTCGCGGACGCCGTGATCTACGCGGTAACGGTCGGTTCGGGTGGGAGTTGGAGTGTCGATACCGGTTCGGCGACGCCAATTTCTGGCACTTTACCCACAGGCGGTATCACCGGCACTGCCGGTATCCATGTTACCGCGACCGATAGTAACAGCAACGTGGCAACGGCAGATCAGGCATTAACGATCACTGTCCCGACGATTACCACGACTAGCATCGAGACCAGCTTGTCGAGTAATTCCAGTGCCACCGTGATCGCCGCTGACTCGATTTTAAATAGTCGCGAGGACGATTCGGTCACCGTGTCCGGAACCAGCACCAACGCGGTCGGTAGTACTGTCACCGTCTCGATTACTGACGGAACTACAACTGTTACGGGCAACGGTACCGTCGCCGCCGGCGGTACTTGGTCGGTCACCGGTCTTAATGTGTCGTCACTCAAAGACGGCAATCTCACCGTGACGGCCTCTGTATTAACCGCATCCGATTCAGATGTCGTCACGCACGACAAGACGGCGCCGGTGTCGTATATCACGACGGCATCGTCGATCGATAAAACGAATCCGATATTAAAAGGCATTACCGATTTACCGAGCGGATCGACCTTAACGATTACCGTTACTAAAACGTCCGACGGTAGCGCGGTTGCTTCTGGAACCACAACGGTCGGTACTGACGGGCGCTGGACCTGGCAGAGTCCGTCCAACGTGATTTACCCGACTGGTAGCGGTGCCGTTACGATTAGCGTCAGCAGCACTGCTACGGATATCGCCGGCAACAAAGTTACCACAGCGACGAAGGTGCAGACGGTCGCAAATAACATTACGCCGCCATCGATCGTCGTTACAGGAGTGACCGGTATCGACTACACCACCGGCGATGGCACTATTACTAGCGCCGAAATCGGTAGCGGAGTGACTATTTCCGGTACCAGCAGTACGACAACGGGTACAGTGAGTGTCAGCGTGACCGATGGCACGACTACCGTAAGCGCTACCCCGAGCACTAACGGCAGTTGGTCAATGACCTTGACCAAGGCGCAGGTGCAGGCGTTCGTGAACGGTACCTTAACCGTGACCGCGACCGTGGTGCAGAGCGGTATCACTGCGACGTCGATGTATGTCCCGAAGTTATTGCTCGTCACTGGAACACCCACCATTACTGTCAGTGAGCCGATCGATAACGGCATCTTGAACGACGCCGAAGATAATGCCGTGACGATTTCCGGTACTAGCGTCAATGCCGTCGGCAGCACGGTGACGTTAACGGTGTCCGATAGTGACGGCACGACTGCGGATGTCACCGGCACCGCGACGGTACAAAACGATGGCACTTGGACCGTGACCGGCTTGAATCTTTCCAGTTTGGCCAATGGCAGCTTAACCGCATCGGCGTCGGTGACGGCGAATAGCCTAACCGCGACCGACACCGCCAATGTCACGCACGATAAAACCGCGCCGACGATTACGATTACCAACGGCGCGTCGGCGACTGATACCACGCCGACGATTAGTGGCACCACCGATTTACCGGTGGGATCGACGCTGACGATTACGATCGATCCGAATAATGACGGCGTTCTCACCGATCAAGTGGTGTATACCGTAACGGTGCAGTCCGGCGGTACCTGGAGCGTGAATACGGAAACCGCAACGCCGACATCCGGTACCTTAGGCGTGAGCGGGCTTACGGCCTACGCGAACATTAGCGTTACCGGCAGCGATCAGGCAGGTAATAGCACGACCGCCATAGCGCTAAACAAACCGACCGTGAATGCGCTCACCACTAACGACACGACGCCGAGCCTAAGCGGTACCTGGACCAATCTCGGGGCCGACACGTTAACCGTCACGGTGAACGGGACGACGTATACCACGAGCTCCGGTTTGGCTGTTTCCGGGAACACGTGGTCGCTGACCACGAATACACTTAGCGCCGGCACTTATAATGTCACCGCGACCGCGCACCGTAGCAGTACCACCGTTAACGATGCGACCAGTAGTGAGCTAGTGATCGATACGACCGCGCCGGCGGTGGCGATTACTTCAAGCGCGACGACCGCCGACACGACGCCAGTGATTTCCGGGACCACCGATTTGCCGGATGGTACCGTGCTGACGATTACAATCGATCCCGATAACGACAACACTACCAGTAACTCATTTACCTACAGCGTTATCGCGTCCGGCGGTGTGTGGAGCGTCAATACCGGCACAGCCTTGACCACGAGCGGCACATTTCCCACGAGCGGTTTGGCAGGAGCGATCGGCGTTACCGCGAGCGGTACCGATATTGCCGGCAATACGTCGACCGCAACACAAACTCTGACGGTCGACAATGTGCCACCGGCGATCGGCTTTACCACTAATGCCAGCACGCGCGATACCACACCGGTGATTAGCGGCACGAGCGATCTCGCGCCGGGTTCAACACTGACGTTACAAGTCGATCCGGATAACGACGGCGATTATTCCAATGCGTATACGTATACGCTGACGGTGGGAACTGGCGGCACCTGGAGCGTTGACACCGGTGCAGTAAATCCCGACGGTCTTGGAAGTACTATCACCCTTTCCGGAACGGTGGGGCTTAAGGCCAGTGGCAGCGATAGTGTCGGCAATAGCACGAGCACGACGAAGAGCTTGACCATCGACACGAGCGCGCCGGCATTGACGGTTAGCGCGATAGGTGACGGTAACATTTCTGCGACGGAAGATGACACGGTACTCATTCAAGGCACCACGACCGACATCGCCAACGGCAGCACGATTACCGTCACGATCACCGATGGCACGCATACGATTTTGGACACGACTACGGTTAGCAGTAATGCCTGGGCCTTAAGTGCAATTAACTTAAGCAGCCTCGACGACGGTCCGGTTTCGATCACCGCGTCCTACACTGACGGTAGCGGCGATTCTTTTATCGCGACCGGTTCATTTACGCACGATAAGACGCCGCCGACAGTGGTATTGAGTGCCGCAAGCAGCACCATCACCGGCGCAACGACCGTGACCGCGACATTCGACGAGGCCGTGTCGGGTTTAAGTGCCGGCGATTTCGCAACCTCGAATGGCGCAGTGGTGAGTAATCTGGTGCAGTCGAATAGCACCACTTGGACCTTTACCTTAACACCGGCGGTCAATGGCACGACCGCGGTATGGCTGCCGGCGACGACGGTGCAAGACACCGCGGGCAACGATAACGCCATTTCGAGTGCGCTGACTTTCAACGTGAACGTCGGCGTGCCCGATACGATTGCGCCGACCATCACCAGCATCGTACGGCAAACACCGAGCGATGGCTTAACCAATGCCGACAGTCTGACCTTCCGTGTGACGTTCAGCGAATCGATGTTGAGTGTCGACAGCGCCGATTTCGCACTCTCCGGCAGCGCCGCTGGTAGTGCCAGTGTGCAAAGCGTGACCGCAGTATCGGGTCAGCCCGGTACGTACGATGTAGTCATTACCGGTATCGCCAGCGCTAACGGCACATTGAATCTGGCGCTT
>CAZCAK010000213.1:0-3893 GCA_964496605.1 uncultured Acidiferrobacteraceae bacterium
ATTGATGATGAGCATAATTATTGTGTCGCTTGGGTTATTGAGCGGCTGTGGCACGATGGGCTTTCAGCCATTGGAACCACAATCACCGACGCCGGCCTATGTCGGCTTACCCTACGACGACGTCGCGTTGACCACACCCTCCGGTACCGCCCTGCGCGCCTGGTTAATTCCGGCGCAAGGCACGGCGCATGGCACCGTAATGGTCGGCCACAACAGCGACGACAGCCTACGGGCGCAGCTACTGAACATCGCGGAGTTACCGGCACAAGGCGTTAACGTATTGCTGGTCGATTACGGCTCGCTCGCCCCGGGCACGCCGCTGCCGCCGCGTGGTGCGGTATTCCCACTAGGCGGCGTTTCACCGTAGTTAGCCGCAACTTCCCCTAGCGTACCGGCCCAGCCGGGTAGCGAATGACATGTTTTGTCATCCACCGAAGCCAAGCTACGGCTATGCTTAAAATATCATTACGTGACCGAATGGGGTCGCGGACGATGTGATTCCTATGGAAAGCCTCGACTTGCAACATCCGGAACGCTACATCAATCGTGAGCTCAGCTTGCTGGCATTCAATCGCCGCGTGCTGGAACAGGCACAAGACGACACGGTGCCGCTGCTCGAACGCCTACGCTTTCTCTGTATTGCCACGACCCATCTGGATGAGTTCTTCGAGATTCGCGTCGCCGGTCTCAAGGAACAAGTGGCATCGAGTTCAGTGCAAGCCGGGCCGGACAATATGACACCGCCAGAAATACTGAAGCAGATCGCGCTTCAAGCGCATCAGCTCGTGGAGGATCAATATCGCGTCTTGAACGAGGGCTTACTGCCGAAGCTCGAGGCCGCCGGCATTCGCTTCGTGCGCCGCAGCGACTGGAACAAACAGCAAGAAGAGTGGGTGCGGCATTATTTTGAACACGAGGTGTTATCAGTTTTAAGTCCGCTGGGACTCGATCCGGCGCATCCATTCCCACAGATCTTAAATAAAAGTCTGAACTTCATCGTGTCCCTGCAAGGCAAAGACGCCTTCGGACGCAATAGCGGCGTCGCTATTGTGCAGGCGCCGCGTTCACTGCCGCGCCTGATTCAGTTCCCGCCCGAGTGTGGCAGCGGGCCGTACGATTTCGTATTTCTGTCGTCGATCATTCACACCCATGTCGACGACTTGTTTCCCGGCATGAAGGCCACCGGTTGTTATCAATTCCGTGTCACGCGCAATAGCGATTTATTCGTCGATGAAGAAGAGATCGACGATCTCCTGCGCGCGGTCGAAGGCGAACTGCCGTCGCGCCGCTACGGCGAAGTCGTGCGACTGGAAGTCGCCGATAATTGCCCGCCGGCGATGGCGCGCTATTTATTGGATCAATTCGAACTCACGCCGGACGATTTATATCAGGTCACAGGCCCCGTGAATCTCAACCGGCTATTGGCCTTATATGAGCTAGTCGATAAGCCGGAATTGAAATTTCCCGCGTTCACCCCCGGCGCGCCGCGCGCGGTCGCGATCCATAAGGACGCGTTCGAGATGATTCGTGCCGGCGATGTGCTATTGCATCATCCATTCGAATCGTTCGCACCTATTGTGGACTTCGTGCGCCAGGCGGCGACCGATCCGCATGTACTGGCGATCAAGCAAACCTTGTATCGCACCGACGCCAATTCCGTCATCGTCGATGCGCTGGTGCGAGCCGCGCGTGCCGGCAAGGAAGTGACCGTGGTGATCGAGCTGCGCGCCCGCTTCGATGAAGAGGCCAATATCTCGCTGGCGACGCGCCTACACGAATCCGGTGCCCACGTCGTCTATGGCGTCGTCGGATATAAAACCCACGCCAAAATGATTTTAATCGTCCGTCGCGAGGGCACGCGCCTGCGCAATTACGTCCATCTCGGCACTGGCAATTATCACGCCCGCACCGCGCGCACCTACACCGATTACGGTCTATTGACCTGCAATGACGCCATCGGCGAAGACGTGCACAAGGTATTTTTGCAATTAACTAGCCTCGGACGCGTCACCAAGCTAAAGAAATTACTGCAATCGCCGTTTACGCTGCATAAGGGCCTGCTCGACCGCATCGAGCGCGAGACGAATAACGCCCGCGCCGGCAAACCGGCGCGCATCATCGCCAAACTAAACGCGCTCGCAGAGTCGCAGATTATTAATTCGCTGTACCTCGCGTCACAGGCGGGGGTGAAGATCGATCTCATCGTGCGCGGAGTTTGTTGTCTGCGCCCAGGCCTGCCGGGCATTTCGGAAAATATCCAGGTGCGCTCCATTGTCGGCCGCTTCTTGGAGCATACACGCGTTTATTATTTTCAAAACAACAGCGACCCTGAGGTATTCGGTGCCAGCGCCGACTGGATGGATCGCAATCTATTCCGTCGCGTCGAAGTCGCGTTTCCGCTCGAAGACAAGAAACTGGTAAAACGCGTGATCAACGAGTTGCAATATTATTTAAGCGATAATACACAGGCGTGGGTGCTGCGCAGCGACGGCCATTATGAGCGTGTCGCCGCGATCAGCACCGACCCGAATACAAGCGCCGAAAATGTTTCCGCGCAAACCAAGCTACTGAACGAGCTCGCGGCGCCGACGCAGGTATTGCGTGTTACCGGCATGGGATCAAACGCGACGCTCGGACTGCCCCACACTCAGCTTAAACCCGATCTCCTTTAACCAGTGCGCCTCTTGCGCCAAATCCGCGGCAATCAAGGCATGGCGTGCGAGCCAGCCGCGGGTGAAACTCAAGCGCAGCCCGCGCGCGGTAAACTTAAGCCGCATACGCGGCAACGGCGCACTGCTGCGGCCCCGATGCAGCAATACCGCGAGTCGCAGCAATACACATAGCCGTTCCATGCGATTGCGTTCCGCCGCCGGCAAGGCCGCGAACGCCGGTCGTGGAAATTTGCGGCGATGGCCGCGAATCAAAGTCGCGAGCAGCGTCTGTTCCTGCGCGCCGAAGCCGGGCATATCCGCATGTTGAATGAGATAGGCGCCATGCTTGTGGTATTGCGCATGCGCAATGATTAAACCGATTTCGTGTAGTTGGGCCGCCCAAATCAATCGCGGCTCCAGCTGATTGCGGTCCAATTTCCAGGGCTTTGCCGCGGCGGCGAATAAACGCGCCGCAGTCGCGGCCACGCGTCGCGCATGCGCGATGTCCGTTTGGTAGCGCGTCAATAAGGCCTCGATGGTTAACGCGCGCGTATCGTGGTCGGCACGACGATCGAGCAAGTCGTATAGCACGCCTTCGCGCAGGGCACCGTCGGCAACGTCCATGTGTTCGAGCGCAAGCGCGTCAAACACCGCCTGTAGAATCGCAACGCCGGGTGCAAATACTCCGCGTCGATCGGGATTCAAGCCTGGAAGCGTTAAGTGGTCGGCATGGCCCGCTGCGAGCAAGGTCTCAGTCAGGCGCTGCAAGCCCGGTGCCGAAATACCGCGCTCACTCCAGTGCGCCGCTCGCAACACCTGCTCCACCGCACGCACCGTGCCGGAGGTACCGAGCACACTCAACCAGCCGGCACGGAGGAAGCGCGCGCGAATCGGTTCCAGCTCCAAACCCGCGGCGACGCGCGCCGCCTGCAGTTGCACCGCACGGATCGCGCCGCTGTTAAAGAAACGACGCGCATACGCGACGCAACCCATATCGAGGCTTTCCGTTTCCACCGCGGCGAAACGCTCGCCGATAATTAGCTCGGTACTACCGCCGCCGATGTCGACCACTAGGCGGCGGCGCTCGTCGCGCGGCACGCTATGGGCAACACCGAGATAAATCAAACGCGCTTCTTCGCGGCCGGCGATGACATCGACCGGCACACCCAAGACGCGTTGTGCCGCGGCAAGAAACTCGGCGGCATTGATCGCGCGCCGCAATGTCTGCGTCGCAACCGCGCG
>CAZCAK010000214.1:0-3881 GCA_964496605.1 uncultured Acidiferrobacteraceae bacterium
ACACGCGGCGGCGCGGCTATCATACGCACACCTACCCCAACCGCGATTGGATTTTCATGCATCGTTTTTATCGTCTCGCGCTGATTGCCGCATTCGCTGGCCTCGGCAACGGCTGCGCGGTTTATCGTATCGATGTCCCGCAGGGCAACATCATCACCCCAGAAATGAAACAGAGCCTGAAGGCCGGCATGACCAAACGCCAGGTGCGTTATGTCATGGGCAGCCCCATGGTGGCGGACGCGTTCCATCCGGATCGTTGGGACTATGTGTATCGCGTGCGCGATGGCCACGGCAAAATCACCCAAGAGAAAATGACCGTCACCTTCGCGGACGATCGCGCGGTCAAAATCGAAACTGCGACGAATTAACGCCGCCTCAAGACCGCTTCGCGGTCTTTGTCGCGCTGGCGCGCCGCTTACGCGCCTCTTTCGGATCGGCGATGAGTGCGCGATAAATTTCGATGCGATCGCCCGCCTCGACCAAACGCTCCAAGCTGACGCGCTGCCCGAACACACCCACCGCCTGCCGGCTGAGATCGATCTCGGGAAAGCGTTGCAGGATGCCGGAACGCAGAATCGCCTCGCTCACGCGGGTGCCGCGCGGCACCGCCAACGCAATGATGGTTTGGTCCTGCGGTAAGGCGTACGCGACTTCGATCGCCAAGCTCTCAGCGCTGCCCATAGACTTCGATCGCACGGCGCAGAAAACTATCGACCATGCTATCGGCGATTTTGCTGAAGGTGGAATTCAGCGCCAAGGCCAATAACATATTCGCGAATTCGAATTCCAATAGCAGCGCGATCTTGCAGTGCGCCGCGTCCAGCGCCTCGAAGTGCCATACGCCGTCGAGTCGCTTGAACGGCCCATCGAGCAGTTCCATTTGAATGCGTTGCGGCGGCGTGTGGTAATTGCGCGTGGTAAAACTTTTATTGACGCCGCTATAGGCGATATCCACCGCCGCGGTCACGACACCGTCCGCGCGTGATAGCACGCGCGCGCCACCACACCAGGGTAAAAATTGCGGATAAGACTCGATGTCGGCGACGAGATCGAACATCTCTTGCGCCGTGTACGGCACCAACGCCGATTTATTGACCACGGTCACGCGAAAATTCTCGGCAAATTAATTAACACCATCAGCACCAAGATCGGCGTAATGATTCTTAGGGACCAAACCCAGATATCGTGCGCGCACAGGGAACGCACATGCAGCGCCTGCTGCGTAAACAGGCGTCGCAGGCGCCAGCCGACGATCAGCGCCAGCGCCAGCGCAATGAACGGCAGCAGCAGATTCGTGACCACCAACATGACATCGAAGAAGCCCAGCGTCTTTTCGATGCCGAACAGCGAGAACGAAAACGCGAAATAATGAAACGACAGCATGGCCAATAATCCGATCGTCCATACGACGCCGCCGATCATCCACACCGAGTGACGCCGCGCGAGACGAAAGCGATCTTCCAGCCACAAGAACAGGGGCTCGACCAAGCCGATGGCCGACATCCACATCACCAACACCATTAATAATGTAAAAACGCCGCGCATAAAACCGCCGATCGGGAGTTGATCGAACGCCACCGGCAGCGTTTGGAATAACAGGCCTAAGCCCGGTGCTGGCTCGAAACCGGCGGCGGAAATTAACGGAAACACAAACGCGCCGGCGAGCAAGGCGAATACCACGTCGAGCGCTAAAACGTAAAACGCCAGGCGCAAGGTCGGTCCGTCCGCCGGCAGGCGCGCGCCATACGCGAGATAGACGCCGAACGCCGCCGTAACGCTGAAAAATCCCTGCGTCAGCGCGAGCAAGATCGCGTCCCAGGTTAATTTCTCGACATCGGCCTCGAGGAATAAGGCGAGCCCGTTGACGAACGAGCCTTGCAGGGCGGCGTACACCACCAGCACCAGTAGCAACACAAAGCTGATCGGCAGCAGATACTGCGTGAAGCGCTCGATGCCGTTGTGCAAACCCTGCGCGCCGACCGCGAGCGTCATGACGACAAACACGCTATACCAAAAAAGCTGCTTCTCGGGATCGGCAACGAAGCTCGCGAACAAACTGCCGACGCCGTCGAGCGTGAGACCACTGAAGGCACCGACGCTGGCGCGCGCGAAATATCCCAGGGCCCAGCCGCCGATAACGCTGTAATACGACAAGGCCAATAAGGCCACGGTCAACATGACGCCGCCGATGTAGCGAAAACGCGCGTCGCCGTGTACCTGCTGCAATACATTGGCGAAGCTAGCGACGGCGCTGGCGCGTCCGAACTGCCCAACCGCGAGTTCCGCGATCATGAGCGGAAAGCCAATGAAGGCGGCGCCGATGAGGAACAACAAAATAAACGCGATGCCGCCGTGCTGACTCGCGAGATAGGGTAATTGATAAAGATTGTTCAGCCAGATCGCCGCGGCGGCGGCGGCGAACACGAAATGCCGGCGCGAAGTCCAGACACCAAAGGGCGAGCGCGTCTTACGCGCACTGCCGGCGGGGCGAGCGGTTGATTTTGCGGTGGCCATCTTGTGTTACGCGGTCATCCTAGTTATCACGCGATCGTCCCGGCCGCGGCGATTGGTAAATGGCATCAAAGCATATATTCTAGCCCGATGGCTGAGAAAAAGGACAAAGCGCCGGCACAGATCGCGCAAAACAAAAAGGCCTGGCACGATTACTTTATCGAACAAAAGTTTGAGGCCGGCATGGCGCTCGAGGGCTGGGAGGTCAAAAGCCTACGCGACGGCCGCGCGCAATTAAAAGAAAGCTACGTCATTATCATGCACGGCGAGCTGTTTCTGCTGGGCGCACACATCTCGCCGCTCGCCACCGCAAGCACTCATATCAAGCCCGACCCGACGCGCACGCGCAAATTATTATTGCATCGCGAGGAAATCAATAAGCTCATCGGCGGCGTCGAACGCAAGGGCTACACGCTGATTCCCTTGGCCTTATATTGGAAGCGCGGCAAGGCGAAGCTCGAAATCGGTTTGGCCAAGGGCAAGCAGTTACACGACAAGCGCGAGACGCTGAAAAAGCGCGAGGCCGATCGCGAGGCCGAACGCG
This sequence comes from uncultured Acidiferrobacteraceae bacterium, assembly GCA_964496605.1. Lineage (GTDB taxonomy): Bacteria > Pseudomonadota > Gammaproteobacteria > Acidiferrobacterales > CAZCAK01 > CAZCAK01. Next base: position 3,056 of record CAZCAK010000214.1, read on the forward strand.
CGATCAAAAATCGCTGAAGTCATGCGCCTGCCGCTCGCCCTACTCTCGGCGGTCGCGATTGCATTTATATGGTCCGGCGTCGCGCCGCATGATCGCACCACGTGGTGGCTCGAGATCATGCCGATCGTGATTGCGCTACCGCTCCTGCTCGCGACTTATCCGCGGTTTCGATTCACCGATCTGGCGTATATCGCGATCGCGCTGCACGCGATCGTCCTCACCATCGGCGGGCATTACACCTACGCCGAGGTACCGGCGTTCAATTGGTTGCGCGACCATTTTCATCTCGCGCGCAATCACTACGACCGCGTCGGCCATTTTGCGCAGGGCTTCTTTCCCGCAATTGTCATTCGCGAAATCCTTATCCGGCGCTCGCCGCTCGAGCCCGGCAAGTGGTTATTCTTTATCACCACCTGCATCGCGCTCGCGATTAGCGCCTGCTACGAATTCATCGAATGGTGGTCGGCGGTGCTCGGCGGCAGCGCCGCCGACGCCTTTCTTGGCACGCAGGGCGACCCGTGGGATACGCAATGGGATATGTTCCTCGCGTTTATCGGCGCCATCGTCGCGCAAATCGTGCTCGGGCGTTATCACAACCGCCAAATCCAACAACAGACCGCTTGAATCGGCACCGATCCGGGCGCATAACACTCGACTGCGTTATACTGAAAGCGTTTATGGGGGCGATCGGCTTCGACGTGGGTCGCGAAACCTCCAGGGCATGCCGAGGTGCAGAGCTCCTCGTAAATCCAACTGCAAACTTATAGTTGCCAACGACGACAACTACGCCTTAGCGGCTTAATCCCCGCTAACCTTTTACCTAAGT
>CAZCAK010000215.1:0-3854 GCA_964496605.1 uncultured Acidiferrobacteraceae bacterium
TGCATCACTCCAAAAAGACGCCGCCCGCCATTGCCGACGCCGCGATACGCGGCGTCGTTAACCACCGCCAAACTAATTGATCCCTAAATCTTGCATGGCATCGACTACTACGCTGGTACCGACGGCGATCAATAAAATATCGGAGGCCACGCGGACATAACGATGTTGCGGCGGCGGTGATCCGAGCTGCACCACCAATGCCGGCGGTAAATCGTAATACACCACATTCGGCGGCAGCGGTTTGCCCACGGCCCACGGATGCGCGTGGCCCGGCGCCACACAACCATCATGCTTCTTCGCTAAACCACGCGGGCAATGACCGTGGCGGAACTGTTCGCCATAATATTCGCGCGCGACAACGCGACGATGGTCGTTAAAATATCCGCGCGTAGCTTCGCGTTCATGCTCGTCTCGGCGATCGGCATCGCGCTCGCGATCCATATCTCGATGCGGATTACCGTGTCGCTGTGACTCATCCTCGTGTCTATCTGCGAACGCCGGCGCGGTCGCCAACAACGCCATTACCAAAAAAGATACGCCGCTTATTTTCAAATGGTTGTGCATAATCTCGTCCACGTTGGGAATTTAAGGGTTAAGGAAGTTTCTGCGGTCACGAGGTATCAACGTCACAGACTTGTCATCGGTTGACCGCTCTTAAGCGAAAATTCCCTGGACGAACCAGGTCGGCGCGGCAGCGTCAGGCGCGCGATATTCGCAATACAACCAATAGCGTGCGCCGTCCTGGTCTTGCGCAACGAAATAATCGCGCGCGATATCGTGCTCCCACCATCCGGTCTCGATGCGTTCCGGTCCCGCTATTAATTGCCAGTCGCCCAGTCCCTGTGTCAGCGATTGCGGCTGCGGCAATAGCCATAAGGGACGCAGCGGCGCGAGGCCTTCCGGTGCTGAAACCGCCGCGGCGGTCGGGCTACGATAGCACCAGGCCCGTTCCGGCGTATGGCGCGCCAATACATCCAGGCCTTGCACCGCGGTATCGCCGAGCCGCGCCTGTAATCGTTCCTGCAACTCGCCGACCGCAGTCGCGCCTTCGCGTTCTGCGCCGAATAAATCGCCGGTGCCACCATGCCATGCATGTAAATGACGCACCCGCAGGCGCAGCTCTATTACCGCATCGCGCAATACCACCGATTGCAGACGTTCACGCAATAAATCCAAAAAATGGGCTGCTGCACGTCGTGGTGCCGCGAGCTTTAATGCGATTGCAGTCGCCGGTGGGCGATGATGCCGCAAACTAAATTGCAGGCTCTGCGTGCCACAATCGCGCACGCGGAGAAATTCTTCCAGCTCATTCAATAATCGTTGCGCACCAAATAATACGCCGGCGCTATCGTGTACCTCGGCGGGGAAAATTAATTCCCCCTCGAAGCGCTCCGGCAACACATACGGCGCCTGCGCATCGACACTACGGCCATATAGGCGATCCATGTAGTCGATAAGCTCGCGCCCGAAGCGCTGTGCCAAATCCACACGCGGTAGACGCGTCAATTCCGCAATGCGCGTGAGACCACACGCCGCCAAGGCGGCACGCTGATCGGCGGGAATATCCAAGGCCGATAGTGGCAGTTGCGCCAATAACCGACGCCAAGCTGCGATCTCTTGCCCGTGCCACTCGACGCCGGCATACGCCAATGCCGCGGCGCCCGCCGGCGTCGGTCCGGCGCTCACCGAGGTTCGATAGCCCAGGGCATGGATGCGTTCACGCAATTGTGCAATTAACGGTGCCAGCCCCCCGAAGAGACGCAAACTACCGGCGACTTCCAGCAGCAAAGTCGAAGCACCGAGGCGTACATGCGAAGTAAATCGATAGGCACAAGCCGCAAGTCGACACAAGGCGCGCTGCTCGGCGGTGAGATCGCGTGCTTGCGTGCGCAAGGCACTAACTAATGCCTGTGCCGCGGACAAGCGCATACCTTTGTCGATTCCGGCGGCACGCGCGCCGGCATTCGCCGTCACGATATTGGCTTGTGTTCCGTTACCCTGAACGACGGCAAACGGAAACGAATCGAGACTCGTGCGCGCGAAAATCTCTAAAGGTAAATGCGGAAGATGAACGCACAACCACCACATGCATCCAGTCGCTCATCGTACTTGGCACAAAGGGGCATCCTTGCCCTGACTGCGCTGTCCATATCGTTGCCACAAATCGAGCGCGATACCGGCGCGTGGCCAGGCACCGCGTCGCTTGAGAATATCAATTTCTAAACCTTGAGCGCTGGGACGTAAATTCAGGCGCAGGGCCGCGGGCGAGGTTTGCACCACGCTATATTGCGTGCGAAATAAAACCGCCATGCAATTGCCCGCTTCTGCTGCCAATTGCAAACGCCGCAAGCTGCGCTCGTCGGCACGCTTAACCCAGGCCAATACGGCGGCACAAGTGCCGGCGCGCAGCGCCTGCTCGATCGCCCATAATGCCGCTTGCTCATCGCGCGGATGCACCACCATCATTCGCGCCAGATTGACACCTTGGGCCGCCAACGCCGGTGCATAGGGAATATACGGCGGCGCTACCCATGCCAACCAACGCCGCGCCTGACTCAATCGCGCCAGCGCTGGCATCAATAACCGCAATTCGCCGATGCCGGGCCGGGGAAACAAAATTTCCGTCAACGCGCCTACAGGCCAACCGCCACCGGGCAATTCGCTATCCAATTCAGGAAACCCGCTGGCAATGCCGTCGCCGCCATGACGACGATCGCGCGCGCGCCAAATGTGCGGATGTTGCAATAACTCATTTAATTGCGCTTGCATGATCACACCTGACGGCGAATGACGCCGACGCTGATGCCTTCGATGACGAAGGCTTGGGTTGCGAGATTGACTTCGATCGGTTTGAACGCCGGATTCTCCGGCATGAGACGCACTAGATTTTTACGGCGTCGATAACGTTTGACCGTAACCTCGTCGTCTAGGCGCGCGATTACAATCTGGCCGTTCTCGGCCTCGGGCCGCCGCTGCACTGCCAACCAATCGCCATCGAGAATGCCGGCGTCGCGCATGCTCATGCCATGAACCTTCAATAAATAATCGACGCGACCGCTGAACAAACTGGGATCGAGTTGATAATGCGCCTCGATGTTCTGCTCGGCCAAAATCGGATAACCCGCGGCCACGCGCCCGACCAAAGGAACGCCACCATCGATATGGGACGGAGAAGTGTGCTTTAGACGCAAACCGCGCGAGGTACCGGGACGCATTTCGATAAACCCCTTACGCGCCAACGCGCGCAAATGCTCTTCCGCGGCATTCGCCGAACGAAATCCCAAAGCCTGGGCAATTTCCGCGCGCGTCGGCGGTAGGCCGGTATCGCGCATATGGCGCTCGATGAGGGTAAGAATTTCCGCTTGGCGTGGCGTGAGCTCGCTGCTCATGGATTAACCTGGTTATTTATACAGTACTGTTATTATATACAGGTTTGGTGCCGTGAGAAGAGCTGCGCCCAAAAATTCTTTCCGACGGCGTGCGCTACCGCTCGCGCCGGACAAATTCGCCGCTGGTCTTACAGTTCACCGGATTGTCATAACACCGAGGGATACTGCGGGGGACTACTGTCGGGAGGATGACATGAAAAATGTCAAACTATTACAACTGATGCTGTTCTTGATTGCGGTCATTGCCACTTATTTAACGAATACGGATGCGACGATTCACCCCACCCTGGGCGGCGGCACCGGCGGCAGCGGCGATGTCGACGAGCCGCACGGCACACAATCGTCGTATTACATCACCGTCGCCTTAGGCGCTTAACAACAGCTGATTCATACGCCGCACGAATCCAGCGGGATCCTCGAGATGGGCGCCCTCGCTCAGCAGCGCCTGATCCAGCAGCACTGCGC
>CAZCAK010000216.1:0-3840 GCA_964496605.1 uncultured Acidiferrobacteraceae bacterium
CAAGCAGGTTGCGCGCTGGCAGCAGGCCTTGGCGAACGAGGGTTTGCAGCGCGGCGATCGCGTCGCCTTGTGTTTGCATAATCGCATCGAGTGGATGTACTTCGATCAGGCGGCGCAGTCTCTCGGCCTCGTCGTCGTGCCGCTGTATTACAACGACCGCGTCGACAATATGGCTTGGTGTCTCAATGATGCCGGCGCAAAACTGTTGTTGCTCGAAGATGCGATATTGTGGCGACAATTGCGCCCGCAGACGCGCGCGGTGCAGCGCGCAGTGAATCTGGGAACACCCGACGCGAAAGATTCGGGCGACGGCCTTATCGGTGTCGCGCAATGGTTGCCGCCGGAAGGCGACTACAGTTTGGTGACACCACTGCCGCAGGCGCAAGATCTCGCCACCATCGTCTACACCTCCGGAACCACCGGCCGCCCCAAAGGTGTAATGTTGACGCAGCGCAATATCGTCGCCGATTTGCAAATGTTATTACGCGCGGTGCCGCAATTATTGCACCGGCGCGAACAATTCTTATCGTTTCTGCCGTTGTCGCATATGTTCGAGCGCACTGTCGGCTACTACATTCCAATTTGCCTTAATAGTCTGACGATTTATGCGCGTGGTATTCCGGAGTTATCCGATGATCTATTGACGCAGAAGCCGAGCATTGTCGTCAGTGTGCCGCGCATTTTCGAACGCGTGTACGCCAAGATCGAGGCCGGCCTGCCGGCGGGATCGAGTAAGCGGCGCCTATTCGATAAAACCGTCGACATCGGCTGGAAGCGCTTCACCGGACGCGCAAGCCTCGGCGAACGTTTGCTCTGGCCGATACTCGACCGTCTGGTGGCGCATAAAGTGCGCAGCCGCCTTGGCGGTCGTTTGGAGCTCATCATGCTCGGCGGCGCGGCGCTGGCGCCGCACTTGTTAAAGGCCTTTACCGCGATGGGCTTTACGTTTATTCACGGCTATGGCCTGACCGAGACGTCGCCGGTATTGAGCTGTAATCGTCTCGACGATAACGATCCGCTGTCCGTGGGTAAACCATTACCCGGTGTTGAAATACGCCTGAGCGAGGTCGGCGAACTCAGTATTCGCGGTGAAATCGTGATGCAGGGTTACTGGAATAATCCAACCGCCACTGCCGCAGTGATCGACGCCGATGGTTGGTTTCATACCGGCGATGTGGTCGAAATCAAAAACGACAAGATTTATATTCGCGGCCGCGTCAAAGACATTATTGTGCTATCGAACGGCGAAAAGATCGCGCCGGGTGACGCCGAGCAGGCGATCTTGCAAGACACGACGTTCGATCAAGTGTTGGTGGTGGGCGAGGGGCGCGGCGCCTTGGGGCTGATTGCCGTCAGCGCCTGCGAAGACCTGCGCGAACTCTGTCGTCGCGCCAATGAACAACTGCACGCGTTTCCGGGTTACGCCAAAGTTCGCCATGTAATGCGCGCGCCCGAGTCCTGGACAGTGGAGAATGGCCTTATGACACCGACCTTGAAACTGAAGCGCCGCGAGATTGAGACGCGTTATGCTGCGCAGATCGAGGGGATGTATCAGACGCGCCAATATTGCGATGTGCGCAACGGCGCCCGTAACGGTGACGATTAGCCGCGTTGACTGCTCGCGCGTGTAAAGCGTGCGTGATGTTGCCGCAACTCCGTCGCGCTTAAGGTAAACACACTCTCATCGCCGCTGGCAGTGGTCAGCCAGGTAAACGGCACTTCCGGAAAGCGCGCCTGCAAGGCATCGCAGCTATTACCTACCTCGGCGAATAGGCGGGCGCCCTCCGTCATATAGTCCGGTGCCGCCGACAAGATGCGCAAAATATGCGTCAATCCATCGTCGCCGGATGCCAAGGCTTGGCGTGGCTCCTGACGGAACTCGGGATCGAGTTGCGCCATTGTCGGTGCATCGACGTAAGGCGGGTTGGTTACGATAAGGTCATACGTACCGCTGAGCGCGGAAAATAAATCCGATTCGATCGCGTGCACGCGCGCCTCCACGTGATGCGCGGCAATATTGCGTTGCGCCACTGTCAGCGCATCGCGTGAGATATCGCCGGCATCGATCTGCGCCTCCGGAAAGGCATGTGCCAGCGCGATCGCGATGCAGCCGCTGCCGGTGCAGAGATCGAGCGCACGCGTAACCTCGACCTGAAGCCAGGGCACGAATTTGCCAATAATAAACTCGCCGAGATGCGACCGCGGTACGATGACGCGCTCGTCGACATAAAACTGGAGATCCGCGAACCACGCCTCATTGATTAAATATGCCGTCGGCTTGCGCGTGCGTATGCGTGCGTCCACCAATGCCGTCACCTTTGCGGCATCGACGGCGTCGACGCGATCCTGATAGCGTTGTGCGAGATCGGCGAACGGGATATTGAGCATATGGGTCACGATCCACGCCGCCTCATCGGCGGCGTTATCGGTGCCGTGCCCGAAACTCAGATGCGCCGCGGTCATGGCCTGCGCCGCGTCGTGAATCAGATTCGCAATCGTCGGCGTTGTGCGTGAAGACGGATCGCGCGGCACTTAAGAATGTGGAGAGCTTGGCGAACGCGTGCGACGACTGCCAGTGTTCGCCGGATAGTGCTGCGGATACGGTAGCGCGGCGACACCGTCTGAGATCGCGGCGCGCGCCACCGCTGGCGGAACGAATTGCAGCAAGCGCGCATCCAGCGGCTTTGGGATGATGTACTCTGGACCGAACTCGAGCCCCGACAGCTGATACGCGCGCAAGACTTCCGGCGGTACCGGCAGACGTGCGAGATCGCATAGCGCGTGCACCGCTGCCAGTTGCATGCCTTGGGTGATGCGCCGCGCGCGCACATCGAGCGCGCCGCGGAAAATAAACGGAAAACCCAAGACGTTATTCACTTGGTTTGGAAAGTCGGAGCGACCGGTGGCCATGATCAGGTCGCCGCGTACCGCTTTCGCCTCCGCCGGTAAAATTTCCGGTGTCGGGTTCGCCAGTGCGAATACAATCGGCCGCGACGCCATGCTCGCAATCATATCGGGTTTCAATAAGCCGGCGGCGGAAACGCCGACGAAGACATCGGCATCGCGCATTGCGTCGGCGAGGCTGCGCATGGGCGTCGACTTCGCGAATACGCGTTTATGTTCGTTGAGATCTTGACGCCCCGCATGAATCACGCCCTTGCTGTCGACCAGCGTAATGTTCTCGCGTGTGGCGCCGAGCGCCACCAATAATCGCATTGATGTAATACCGGCCGCACCGGCACCAAGACAGACTACACGTGCATCTGACAAAACCTTTTGTTGTAACTCCAATGCATTCAATAAACCGGCGCAGACGATCACCGCGGTGCCGTGCTGGTCGTCGTGAAACACCGGAATATCCAGGCGTTCGGTGAGTGCGCGCTCGATGGTGAAACATGCCGGGGCGGCGATGTCTTCCAAATTAATGCCGCCAAAGGTAGGCGCGATCGCCGCCACCGTTTCGATAAAGTGTTCGGCCGATTGCGATTTGACCTCAATATCGAACACGTCGATGTTGGCGAAGCGTTTAAATAAAACCGCCTTGCCTTCCAGTACCGGCTTCGCCGCGAGCGGACCGACGTTACCCAAACCCAAGACCGCGGTGCCATCGCTAATAACCGCGACGAGATTGCCTTTGGCGGTGTAGCGATAGGCCGTTTCTGGCGCGCGCGCGATTTCGTTCACCGGTTCGGCGACGCCGGGAGTGTAGGCCAAGGCCAGCTCCGCTTGCGTATCGCACGGTTTAGTCGGTGTTACACCAATTTTCCCGGGCTGCGGTTGTTCGTGATAAGTCAACGCGGCTTGCTTAAGATCAATTTTATTGGTCATGACTTCGCATCT
>CAZCAK010000217.1:0-3816 GCA_964496605.1 uncultured Acidiferrobacteraceae bacterium
TTGCGTTTCAGATGTGTCGCCGACGGCGAGCAGCATGGCCTTGGTGTAGAGCGAGTCGCCGCGTTTCTCGCCGTGGTACTCCAATACGCGCGTCTCGACGATGGAATCAACCGGGCACGATTCCTCGCAATAACCGCAGAAAATGCACTTGGTCAAATCAATGTCGTAACGCGTGGTGCGGCGGGTACCGTCGGGGCGCTGCGTCGATTCAATCGTAATCGCCAAGGCCGGACACACCGCCTCGCATAACTTACACGCGATGCAGCGCTCTTCGCCGTTGGGATAGCGCCGCAAGGCATGCAGGCCGCGAAAGCGCGGCGACTGCGGCGTGCGTTCGTCGGGATATTGAATGGTGATTTTCTTTGCGAACAAATGCCGCCCGGTGAGCATCATGCCTTTCAGCAGCTCAACCAGGAGGAAACTATTAAAGTAGCGTTTGATCGCGTTCATTGGCGCCGGGTTCGTCAGTGGAATAAATAACCCCAAGGCGTGAAGAACATCGCGATACCCATGACGCCGATCCATACTAGCGTCACCGGAATCAGCACCTTCCAGCCCAGGCGCATAATCTGGTCGTAACGATAACGCGGAAAGGTCGCACGAAACCAGAGGAAGAAGAATAAGACGACAACAATTTTAATCAAGAACCACGCCAGCGCCGGCACCCATGTGAACGGTGCGATCTCGAACGGCGGCATCCAACCCCCGAGGAATAGCATGACGGTCAAGGCCGCGATCAAAATCATATTGGCGTACTCGGCCAAGAAGAAAATCGCGAAACTCATGCCGGAATATTCGACATGAAAACCGGCAACGATTTCCGATTCGCCTTCGGCGACGTCGAACGGCGCGCGGTTGGTCTCGGCGACGCCGGAAATAAAGTACACCAGGAACAGCGGAAATAACGGCAGGAAATACCACTGATGGATACCGCCGGCCTGATGCAACACAATCTCGCGCAGATTCAAGCTGCCCGCGGCCATGAGCACGCCGACCAGCGCAAACCCCATCGCGATTTCGTAAGCGACGATTTGCGCCGCCGAGCGCATCGATCCGAGGAAGGCGTACTTCGAATTAGAGGCCCAACCGGCGACGACTACGCCATAGACCCCCATCGAGGTCACCGCGAGTATGAATAGTAAACTCGCATCGATGTTCGCCAGCACCATGGTGTCGGTGAATGGGATCACCGCCCAGGCGACCAAGGCCGGTGCAATCGCCAATACCGGCGCGATAACGAATAAATATTTATTCGCCTTGGTCGGGACGATGATCTCTTTAAATAGTAATTTGATCGCATCGGCGATCGGTTGCAGCCAACCGCGCGGGCCGACACGATTCGGCCCGATACGCACTTGCATATAACCGATCACCTTGCGTTCGGCGAAGGTGAGATAAGCCACCGCCAGGAACAAGGGCAATACGATCGCGACAATCTTTAATAGGCTCAACGTTGTGAGCTGCAACCAAACCGGCACTGCGTTCCAGGCGTTAACGAAGAAGTTCATAAGAAGTTCATCGCTTAAGCCTTCACCACGCGCAGGACATCGGCACCGAGCGCCACGGTCTCGCGCTGCGCCGCCGGTAGCCATACGCAACCCTCGGGTACGCGCCGGTCAGTGACGAGATTCAATACCATCTCGCTTGCGCCAATCACGCGTACCGTTGTGTCGCCGTTCAAACCGAGGCGTTGCGCCTGCGCCGGATGCATGCGCACTTGCGGCGGTGGATTGTCCACGGTCGCTTGCAGCGGCGGCGCGCGCCGTACCAAGGCATCGCTGGCATAAATCGGCACCTCATCGACGCGCGTCAGTGCATCATTCGCGGTCGCCGGTGCGCTGAATTGCCATTGTCGGCTGTGTGCGTTCGCAACCGGCGTCGCGGCCTTCGCCTGTTGCCGCAGTTCATGCAGCACTTCGTCGGACGAGGTGTAATCGAAACCCGGTACTTGCAATAAATTACCCATCACGCGTAATACCTTCCACGCCGGACGCGCCTCACCCAGCGGCGGTACCGCGCCGTTGAAACTCTGCCAACGCCCTTCGCAGTTCACAAACGTGCCGGAGGTTTCGCTGAACGGACCAACCGGCAACATCACCTGCGCGTATTCGGCAGCGGACTTAAACGCGCCGACTGCAATCACAAATTCGGCCTGCACCAACGCGGCGCGTGCGCGCACACCGTCGGCGAAATCTAACTCCGGTTCGACGTTTAATAATAAGTATGCCTTGAGCGGCGACTCAATCATGGCAGCGGCGTTCAGCCCTGCGGTTGCGACGGCCGCGCCATTGGCGGTGCGCTGCGGCAGGCAACCGGCAAGCCACGCGCCGGCACTATTCGCCGGTGCCAATATTCCGAGCTTGGCTCCGCTCAAATCGGCAATGAGTTCCGCAAGCGCACCGAATCGGGCGGCATCGCGATCGTTCAGCGCCAACTCACCGAGCAGGACCGCGGCCTTCTCGGCCTTCAGTTGTTGCGCAATGGCGCGCTCGTTGTCGCCGATCGCGCCGGTGTTCCATTGTGCGACCGATTCCGGTACAGCCTTCTGATCTATTTCCGCCAAGGCCTTGGCGATATTGGCGAGCGCGATTAACAATCGGCTTGGCGCGCCGATTACTTTCGCGGCGAGATCGAAATTGAACTCGAAATCGACTGGATTGACCGCCATGATGTGGGCGCCGGCGAGCGAGGCCTGACGTAGGCGATGCGCCAATAACGGTTGCTCTTTACGGATGTTTGAACCGATTAAGAGCGCGGCATCGAGTTGCGTGAGCGCGCGAATCGGCTGTCCCAACCAGGGAAACACCGGCGCCCGCGCATCGTCGCTGAAATCGCGCACGCGCAAACGATGATCGATATTCTCGGAGCCAAAGCCGCGTAATAATTTTTGCAATAAATAAAATTCTTCGACCGTATTCGTCGCCGACGCCAAGGCGCCGACTTGCGCGGCGCCGTGGGTTTCTTTCACGCGCCGCAAACCGGCGGCGGCGAACTCCAGCGCGGTGTGCCAATCCGCTTCCTGCCAGACGCCGTCTTTGCGAATCATCGGCACCGTCAAACGGTCGGCACTATTGAGCGCGGTGTAACTGAAGCGATCGCGATCGGAGATCCAAGTCTCGTTCACGTCTTCGTTTTCGCGCGGTAACACGCGCATAACCTGGCCGCGACGCACTTGCAGAGTGATATTCGCGCCGACGCAATCGTGCGGACTGATCGACGGTACATCGATTAATTCCCACGCGCGCGCGGTGTAACGGAACGGCTTCGAGGTAAGCGCGCCGACCGGACAGAGATCGATCATATTGCCGGACAGCTCCGAGGACACCACGTTCTCGACATAAGTGCCGATACGCATATGCTCGCCACGACCGGTGGCGCCGAGCTCCATGATGCCGGCGATCTCTTGGCCGAAACGCACGCAGCGCGTGCAATGAATGCAACGCGTCATATCGGTGGAAATGAGCGGGCCGAGATCTTTGTCTTTGACGATGCGCTTATTTTCCGCGTAACGCGAAATATCTTTGCCGTAACCGACCGCGAGATCCTGTAAATCGCATTCGCCGCCTTGGTCGCAAATCGGACAATCCAGCGGGTGATTGATTAATAGGAATTCCATCACGCCGCGTTGCGCATCGCGCGTCTTTTGCGAGCGCGTGAACACGCGCATGCCCTCGGTCACCGGCGTGGCGCAAGCCGGTACCGGCTTTGCAACCTTCTCGACTTCGACCAGACACATACGACAATTCGCCGCGACCGATAATTTCTTGTGATAGCAAAACCGCGGAATATAGATGCCGGCGGCGTCCGCCGCCTCGA
>CAZCAK010000218.1:0-1172 GCA_964496605.1 uncultured Acidiferrobacteraceae bacterium
GCCGCAATAAGAAACGGCCATTCATCGGTAATTGCTTTGTCGTACATGGTTTCGGCTCCGTTGAGAACGCGGCGCAGCATGGCCGCGCGATACGAAGCGCGTTTGAAGTGGCTGCGAAGCGCGTGTGAAGCCACGCCTTGTTGGTATCGAGAGACTTGTGTGAGGTGATGTCCGTCGACATCAGCGGCGGACCGGACGGGCCAGACTTCATCTCTCGGGATGCGTAGAATGAATGGCGCTAAACCTCCGGCGGACCGACGATGAAGATCAAAACGAACGCGTTTCGCGTGCGCGAAGGCGCAACCATTAAGCTCACGGATTGGCCTACACGGGTAAAACCGCTGTACCGTTCCAAGGCGCATTACCAAGAATTGCTCGAAACGCAGGTGAGCGAGCTCAGCGAATTGCAGCAGCTGCTCTATGCCACCGACTGCTATGCCTTGCTGCTGATCTTCCAAGGCATGGACGCCGCCGGCAAAGACAGTGCGATACACCATGTCATGTCCGGCGTTCACCCGCAGGGCTGTCAGGTTGCTACCTTCAAGGCCCCCAGCGTGACCCAGCTTGATCACGACTTTCTGTGGCGCACGACGCAGCATTTGCCGGAACGTGGTCGCATTGGCATTTTCAATCGGTCGTACTACGAGGAAGTGCTTGTCGTGCGCGTGCACCCGGAACTTCTGAATAGGCAAGGACTGCCGCATGAATTGCTGCACGATAAATCGATCTGGCGAGGCCGCTATCGTTCAATTGTCGACTTTGAAAACCACCTCCATCGTAATGGCACCAGAACCGTGAAGTTCTTTTTGCACCTATCGCCGGAAGAGCAGGGCGAGCGCCTCCTCAAGCGTATCGACCAACCGGACAAAAACTGGAAATTTACCCGCGCGGACCTCGACGAGCGCAAATATTGGCCGAAGTACATGAAGGCCTACGAGGCTTGCCTCAGCGCAACCAGCACTAAGCTCGCGCCGTGGTACGTCATACCGGCGGACGACAAAGCCAATGCGCGCTTGATAGTTTCGCGCATTATCATCGAAACGCTGGAATCGTTGCGCATGCATTACCCAAAGCCCGGCGCTAGCGAGCGCAAGGAATTGCAGGAAATACGCAAACGACTGCGCGCGGAGCAGCGCGGTCGCGTGAAAACCTAGCGTGGACGATTGTGCTGT
>CAZCAK010000218.1:1272-3805 GCA_964496605.1 uncultured Acidiferrobacteraceae bacterium
TCAGTACCGTTGCGCGGCGAGAGACCGATCCAGAGCCAAACTTTTTCTAATCCGAATTTTGCTTCAGGCCCCTATGTAATACCTGTGGCTCGTTGCGGACATCAAAATCCGCACATCCAAAAAAATATACCGTTTAGTCTCCGTGGTGTTGCGGTTCGTTGGCGAGCACGCCAGCATAGCGGCCCGATGCAGTAACGAAAATTAACAAGAAGGGTATTTATGCGTGCAAAGAATTCGTTTAAACCATTCAGCATGGTGTTCGCCGTGGGCGCAGTACTGGCGGGTGGCGGTTGCGGTGGCGGTAGCGGCAGCGGTGCTTCGACCGGGGTGTTGTCGGTACATATTACCGATGCACCGGTCGATGGCGCGGAACACGTATATGTTCAATTCTCTGGGCTTGAGCTGCAAGGTAACGGCCAGCACCTGACGCTCTATTATTGCCAAGATCCGGCGGACAGCACGAAAACCATCGTGCGCGATACGTCGTGCAACACGAATCCGGCGCCGAAACAGATCGATCTTTTAGCCTTGAATAGCGGCTTGGCGGATACGCTTTTAGGCGCCTATACGCTTCCGGCTGGCCATTACAATTGGATGCGTTTGATGGTCGATACCGCCGGTGTGCACGATTCCTATATTGTTGTATCGGGCGGTGCCGGTCATGAGCTGACGATACCGAGCGCCGACCTCACCGGCCTAAAGCTCAATCGCGGGTTTGATGTGCCAGCCGGTGGTAGCGCTAATTTCACGCTCGATTTCGATCTGCGCAAGTCGGTGCACATGACCGGCATGGGCGAGTATATCCTGCGCCCGACCTTGCGCGTCGCGGACAACAGCATGGTCGGCGCCATCAGCGGTACGGTGGACGCCGCGCTAGTCACCACCGGGTGCTTACCTTCGGTGTATGTGTATCAAGGCAGCGGCGTTACACCGGATGACATCGACAACATCGCGGCCGATCCCATTACGACCGCGTATGTAAAATTGGATAGCGCGGACGGCGTATACAAGTACAAAGCCGGTTTTCTCGAGGCCGGTAATTACACCGTGGCATATACCTGCGACACCGCAGCCGACGATCCGGATGTCGATAACAGCTTAGCGTTTAGTGGTACCGCGAGTGTCTCAGTAACCGCGAATACCACCACGGTACATAATTTCTAGCGCAGCGGTTCGAAAACTGGGGTCAGATCCAACTAAACGAGGATCAGATCCCAGTTTTCGTTCCTATTGACGCTCTCGCAATCTTGCTGAGTGGTCCAAGGTCGAGCCATTCCGAGTTCGCTGCACACAAAGTCCCTAGCGCAGATCCCGGGTCATCTCGTGCACGGATTTATTTTCTCTAACAAGTCGCTCTGAGTTTTTTATTTCCCCAGCAGGTTTTTGAGCTTCTCTCCCGCTTTACCTTCGACTTCGCGCTTTTTCGTATCCAACTTCTTTTGTGCTTCGGATTTGAGTGCTTGCACCTTTTCGTCAATGCCCGCCCGCCTCACTTCTGCGAGTGCGCGTTCAGTGATAATGCGAAGCACCTGCTGCGAAATCTCTGTTGGAGTGGCGCCGTTTTTTCCACCGAGATCATTCAGGTCGATGGCCGGCAGCTTGAGGGTGTATTTCTTATTGTTCAACGGCACGACGGTAGCTTCCATCGTGGCGTCGGCGAACAGAAGGTGGCGAATAATAAGCTTTGGCTCTTTGCCTTTGGCGGTGGCTTTGTCTTTACTGCCGCCGGGCGTGGCGGCGGTGATATTGCTGTAAAGCATGTTCAGATTGCCTTGGCGGTCTTGGTTCATTTCGTAAAACACTTGCGGTTTGCGAATGATGACCTTATCGATAATGTAGGGCTCCTTGGTCAGGCTCTTAATATTAATTTGCGTCTCGACTGCGCCCAGCAGAAACGCATGGCGGGTTTCGAAACCCTTAGGGTTGGCAATCGAGAGGCCCTTAATGGTGCCGGCGCCATCGCTCAAGACGATTTTGACGCTGTCGACGCGCACGGCCGTTTGCGTAGTTTGCGAACCGGCTTTTTCAATCGCGGCCTTTACGATGGCGTCCAGGTTGGTGAAGACATAGTAAAGTCCGGCGCCGATGGCGGCGACCAGCAGCAAAGAGAATATCAGGATTATTTTTTTCATATGTTCGCTCGTGTTAGTGGTTCTGCATTCCGTGGCGATTATTGTAACGGCGTTCCGAGGTCGAATAGTATCGCGGTTAGCGGGGAGAAGCATGACCCTGAAGGACCAAAGCTGGCTAGCTTATCTAAATCTTCAGAAAAGATCGGTGGATTTCTGCTTGAGTCGGCACTTATCGCCGCATGCACCCTTAACGCGTTTCAGTGGTCGCGCCGCTTCGACCGGCGGAGCGGTCAGTGATTTTCAAGCGCCGCGAATTCCTCTAGCCTTAGCGCCTCGATATTAATCAAAGGTAACGCGATGGCCACCGAGTCGATTCAATGCCCGAGCTGTGGCAACATCAGCACGGGGAAGTTTTGCAGTCATTGCGGCGCGCCGGCGGGCGGCTCCGTCGCAACTCCGAC
>CAZCAK010000219.1:0-3758 GCA_964496605.1 uncultured Acidiferrobacteraceae bacterium
TTGGCGGCGCCGCCAGGGCGTTCCTCCGCTTTGGCGACAGCCACTACCGGTACCGGCGCCTCGGGCGAAATGCGTTCGACGCCGCCGTACCAATAGCGATCGAGCATGGCGTCGCCCACCACCAATACCCGCGTTTGTGAAATGCGATCTAAAACCGCGCTCAGGGCCTGCGGCCGGCGCATAATCTCCTCCCAAATGGCGGCGGCAGTGTAACAAATTCGCTGCCGCGACGCCGCACGCGCTCAGCCGGCATTGCGCGCGACGGTCAATTGCGCATTCACCGCTGCCAGCGCTGCGATCGGGTCGCTGGCGCGCGTGATCGGCCGGCCGACCACGATATAGTCCGCCCCGGCCTGTATCGCCTGTGCCGGGCTCACGACCCGTGACTGATCGTCGTGCCCGCCGTCGGCAAACCGAATGCCGGGTGTGACCAAGGTGAAGCCGGCGCCAAAACGCGCGCGCAGTGCCGCCGCCTCATGGCCCGAGCACACTACGCCATCGAGACCGGCGGTTTGCGCCGTAGCCGCCAAGTTGTTCGCCATCGACGTGAGATCGGCGTCATTGCCGAGCGCGCGAAATGCGTTCGGTGAATGACTCGTTAGCACCGTAACGGCGATCAATAGCGGTCGCGTCGGCGCGGCATGCACCGCCGCCGCCGCGGCGCGCATCATGTCGCCGCCGCCGAGGGCATGTACATTGAGCATCCAGACGCCGAGCTTCGCGGCCTGCGTACACGCCTGCGCCACGGTATTCGGAATGTCGTGAAATTTAAGATCGAGAAATACATCGAAGCCAAGATCGACCAAGCGGCGTACGACGTCAGGGCCGGCGGCGCTGAATAATTCCAGCCCGACTTTCAATTTGCAGTCCTGCGGTGACAGCCGTTGCGCCAAGGCAAGCGCAGTGCCGGCATCGGCGAAGTCCAAGGCGATGATCGTGCGCGCGTGACTGCGCGTAGGCTTAAGCGACAAGCTGATCACCCAAAGGTTTGATCGTGCTCCAACGATTGCAGCCAGGACATTGCCAGTACAGGGCGCGGCTTTTGAGTCCACATTGGGTGCAACCGTATACGGTTTGGCGCTTAAGCAATTGCTCTAACACCGTCTTCAGTGCCGTGAGATCGCTCGGATCGGCAACGCGCTTGGCATTGAGTTCGATCATGCGATGCAAGCCGGGAATGGACGGATGACGCTTCACCCAATCGGTGACGAATCGCTCCGCCGCTGTCTCGCCCTCGTGCTGCGCCACAATATCGGCCAGGACCAACATGATCGAGGCATTACCGTAACGCTCCGACCAGTGCAAAAACAATTCGCGTAGCTCATCTTCATGTTCCAGCGCGCGATAACTCGCGGCGACCCGCGCCGCCACTTCGCCGAGAAACCCGGGGTCTTGTTCTTCGATACGCCGCCACGCCTTGATCGCCTCGCGATGACGCGCATCCGCCGCCTCGATATCGCCGAGCAAAATACTCGCCCGCACCGAAGCGGTATCGGCGCTCAAGGCCTTACGTGCAAGTTCGCGCGCGCGACCATTGTCGCCGCCGGCGCGCGTCGCCTCGGCCCACTCGCAGTAATACTGCGCGATCATATCGTTGAGATTTTTTCCGGCGACGCGTGCATATTTGCGGCACACCGCGATCGCCTTTTCCCACTCGCGCTCCTGCTGATAAATATTCATCAGAAAACGCAGCGCCGGTTCCAGTTGTTGCCGTAGCTCGGTCAGTTCGATGAATAAATTTTCCGCGCGGTCGAATAGCCCCGCCTTGAGATAATCCTGCGCCAGCTCGAGCAAGACCTGACCGCGCTGGGCTTTATCCAGCATTGGACGCGCGATTAAATTTTGATGCACGCGAATGGCGCGATCGACTTCACCGCGACGGCGAAATAGATTTCCGAGCGCGAGATGCGTTTCGACCGTATCGGAATTGACCTCGAGCGCCTGCACGAATACCTCGATCGCCTTATCCGGTTGTTCGTTTAATAGGAAATTGAGGCCCTTGAAATAGGCATTCGGCAGCTCGGCGCGGGCGCGCCGGCGATCGTCCAGCTTGGCAATGAACCAGCCCGAGGCGGCAGCGAGTGGCAGTAAGAGCCAAAACAAGATACCGGCATCAAAGGACATCTTTAATCGGTAGGGATCGCAGATTAATGACTTCTTGTTCGATCTGGCGCACCTCTTTGCGCGCCTGCACCAATTGGCGTTGCATGCGCACGACCATGCGCAAACTCGCCAGAAAACCGGCGACGATGCCGAGCACGAACGTCGCCAGCAACATCACCGAAAGCGGACTCGACCAATCGAGACCGAAATAATATCGCAGCTCCACCGTCTGGCCATTTTTATAGGCGAAGCTAATACCCAGCAAAAACACCGTGACACCGATTACGGTATACAGCAGACGCTTCATCATTCACCTCCGCGCTCGCATCTTATCAGCTTTGGCCTTGTAAGCTTCGGCCCGAGCCGCCCAGCTGGTACGCCCATCGTATCCGTCGCACGAACAAAAACGGCCAAAATAAAAACGGCATGGGGAAACCATGCCGTTTGAGTGTTTCGATATCGCGCTGTGTTAAAGATCGACGCGTTCCCGCAGTTCCTTGCCCGGCTTGAAATGCGGCACACGCTTATCCGGTACCACCACGGAGTCGCCGGTCTTCGGATTGCGGCCTATGCGCGGCGGTCGGTAATGTAAGGAAAAGCTACCGAAGCCGCGGACCTCGATGCGCTCGCCGGAAGCCAGCGCCGATGCCATTTGTTCCAGTAACTCCCGTACCGCCAGTTCTACGTCTTTTTGGTCTAATTGCGGCTGCTTTGCCGCCAGCATTTCGATCAATTCAGACTTCGTCATAAGCCCCTCTCAAAAGAACTTCAGCCCTCCTTACTGCCGGATAGCTTCTCCTTCAGCTTGTCGCCCAGCGATGAGGTGGCGGTCGCCGGCTTGCGCGTGTATTCCTGCACCGCCTGGCTTTCTTTTTCGAGATCTTTCGCCTTCACCGACAGGCTAATCTTGCGATTCTTGCGGTCGATGGTAATGACCTTCGCCTCAATGGTATCGCCTTCTTTCGCCACGCTCCGGGCGTCTTCGACGCGGTCGCGGGAGATTTCCGAGGTCCGAATATAGCCTTCGACCTCGTCCGACAGCTTAAGTGTAGCACCCTTGGCGTCGACTGCTGTGACCGTACCGCTGACGATGCTGCCCTTGCCATGCTCGGCGACGTAATTGGTAAATGGATCGCCTTCCATTTGCTTGATGCCGAGCGAAATGCGCTCCCGCTCCGGGTCGACTGCCAACACCACGGCCTCAACCTCGTCGCCCTTCTTAAAGTCGCGCACCGCTTCTTCGCCCGGGCGCGCCCAGGACAGATCGGTCAAATGGATGAGCCCGTCAATACCGCCCTCTAGGCCGACAAAGATGCCGAAATCGGTAATCGACTTAATTTGGCCCTTCACCTTGTCGTTCTTGTTATGGGTCGCGGCAAATTCTTCCCACGGGTTCGGGTGGCATTGCTTGATGCCAAGCGAGATACGACGACGCTCTTCGTCGATATCCAAAATCATCGCCTCGACCTCGTCGCCCAGCTGCACCACCTTCGTGGGATGGATGTTCTTATTGGTCCAATCCATTTCGGAGACGTGTACCAAGCCCTCGACGCCCTCTTCGATTTCAATGAACGCGCCATAGTCGGTGATATTCGTCACTTTGCCGAAAATGCGGGTGCGCTCCGGGTAGCGGCGCTTGATATCGACCCACGGGT
>CAZCAK010000220.1:0-3748 GCA_964496605.1 uncultured Acidiferrobacteraceae bacterium
ACCTCTTCATCGAGCGCGTATTGCCGCAACGCTGGCGCGACGACGAGGCGCAGCTATTGCAAGATTATCTCGCGCGCATCCCAGTGCCACCGGCGGTGATACCGTCGTTGTTGGTGCTGTTTTGGCTGCATCACATTGCCTATCGCTACGAGGTGTTTCGCTGGCCAACGCCGCAGACGCCGCGCTATTTCGACGATATTTTAACCGCGGTCGAACGACAGTTGCTCAATGAGACGCCGCTCACGCGCGGCCGGGTGGCAAGCAATGCTTGAGATTTTATTTTGGCTGGCAGCGGTGTTAATCGTATTTCACTACCTGGGCTATCCGTTGCTGATTGCGCTGCTGGCGCGTTTGTGGCCGCGACCGCACCAGAGCGATGAATCGCTGCGTCCGACCGTGAGTTTAATTATCGCCGCCTATAACGAAGAGCGCGTGATCGAGGCGAAGATTCGCAATAGCCTGGCGCTGGATTATCCGGCTGAGCGTCTGCAAATTATTGTCGTGTCCGACGGGTCGAGCGACGCGACGCCGGAGATTGTGCGGCGCTACGCCGATCGCGGTGTCATAGGGCTGCATCTGCCGGAGCGGCGCGGTAAGACCGCGGCACTCAATCGCGCGGTGGCGCATAGCCGCGCCGATATCATTGTGTTCTCCGATGCCAATAACGATTTCAGTGCCGACGCGATTCGTGCCTTGGTACGTCACTTCGCCGATGCCACAGTCGGCGGCGTCAGCGGCCTGAAACAAATCAAGGCCGCGACCGATCGCGCCTCGACCGAAGGTGATGGCCTCTATTGGCGCTACGAATCCAAGATTAAGCAAGCCGAGAGCCGCTTCGGCTCGATTACCGGCGGCGACGGCGAGATCTTCGCGATTCGACGTACGCTGTATCGCACAATCGACGAGCGCGTGATCAACGACGACGCCGCCATTACCTTCGAAATTGTCAAACGCGGTTATCGCGTACTCTACGACACCCAGGCGCGCTCCTACGAATATGCCTCGATCAAAATTCGCGACGATTTTTACGTCAAGGTACGCATGGTCGCAGGCGGCTTCCAAACCGTCGCACACGAGTGGCGGCGCTTATTGCTGCCGCGCAGCGCCTTCGATGCCTGCTTCTTGGCGCATAAATTATTGCGTTGGATTATCCCGGAGTTGCTATTGATCGTATTCATCGGCGCGATTGCCCTCAGCGGTCAGGCGTTTTACCTGGCACTGGCGGTTTTGCAAATTGCCTTCTATGGGCTGGCCTTATACGGTTGGCGTCGCGGCGGGCAGGTCGCGAGCGTTATTTATATTCCGTTTTATTTCGCCGCGATGAACCTGGCGGCGTTTTATGGTCTAGTGCGCTTCATCTCCAAACGCCAAGGCGTCGCGTGGCGCAAGGCGGCACGATGATCGCACTGGTATCCCTGATCATTGCAGTAACCGGCGCGGCCGCATTCTGGCTATTGCTCAAGTCGCGCCACATGGAGATCTGGTTTTGGTCCTATATTAAGGATCTACGCCGACGCCGCCAGGTGCTGCCGGCGCGTACGCGGCATATTTATTTTTGTTTCGTCGATCACTATGAACCATATTGGAATAAGGTCGACCGCAGTCAGGCGCATCGGCGCGTCGCGAAGTGGGTGACCGAATATCCGCAGGTGGCGCAGCGCCATCGCGATAGCGACGGCCGCACGCCGCAGCACACATACTTTTATCCGGAAGAGGAATACGACGCCGAGATCTTGCAGCAACTCGCCGATTTATGTCGGCTCGGTTACGGCGATATCGAGGTGCATCTACATCACGACAACGATACCGCGCCGCATTTGCGCCAGACCTTGACCGATTTTAAGGAGAAGTTGGCGCGCGATCACGGCTTGTTGCGACGCGACGCACGCGGCGAATTGATCTACGCATTTATTCACGGCAATTGGGCCTTGGATAATTCGCGCCCCGATGGTCGCTGGTGCGGCGTCGACAACGAGCTGGCGGTGCTCAAGGAAACCGGCTGCTACGCCGACTTCACTATGCCATCGGCGCCGAGCGATACCCAGACGAAAAAAATTAACTCGATTTATTTCGCACACGGCCGCCCGGGACACTGCAAATCGCATGACGAAGGCGTCGATGTACGTGTCGGCAGCTGGGACGATGCCGGTTTATTGATGGTTCAAGGTCCACTGACGCTCAATTGGCGCCAGCGCAAACTCGGTCTTATCCCGAAGATTGAAAGCGGCGAGCTGTCATTCGATGCGCCGCCCAATGCCGAGCGGGTGCGCCTGTGGGGTACGTGTGCAGTCAGCGTGCGCGGCGCCGAAGATCATGTATTTATCAAAGTGCATACGCATGGTGCCACGGAAAAATCCAGCGAGATGCTATTCGATCGCGGCGGCTTCGAGCGCTTGTGGTCGGAGTTGGAGCGACAATATCGCGATACACCGGGTTACGCCTTGCACTATGTCAGTGCTTGGGAGGCGTATTGCAAGATCAAGTCCTTAGCGGGGGCGGCGGTTTGATGCGCGCGCACATCTGCCACGTGATCGAATCGCTCGAATTCGGCGGCGCCGAGAAGGTGGTGGTCGATCTTGCCAATGCCGCGAGTGGGCATTATCGCGTGAGTGTGTGCTGTCTCAAACGCGAGGGCGAGCTACGCCAGAATCTTGCAGGCGCGGTCGAGGTATTTTGCCTGCAAAAAGCCGAAGGTAACGACTTCGGTTTGCCGGTGCGCCTCGCACGCGAATTGCGCGCACGCCAGGTTGATCTCGTGCATACGCACAATTGGGGTACCTTTATCGAAGGCACGCTCGCGGCGCGCGTTTGCGGCGTACCCGCGATCCATACGGTACATGGCAGCTATGCGCCGTGTGCGCCGGGTATGCGCGCCTATATCAAGCGCCGGTTGCGGCACACCGCCGAGCGTTTGGTAGCGCATCTGTGTCGGCGCATCATCGCGGTGTCGCATTCGATTGCGCGCGAGATGCCGCGGCAAATCGGTATATCCGTGGCGCGTATCGCGACGATCCATAACGGCATCGACGTCGACACCGCGTCTCGGTCGCATCAGGCATCGTCGCTTTTGCAATTGATCACCGTCGGCCGCCTCGCGCCGGTGAAAAATCACGCCATGATGTTGCCAGCACTGGCGCAAGCGCCCGCGGCGCGATTGACGGTGGTCGGCGATGGCCCGGAGCGTGCGGCCTTGGAGGCCTTGGCGCAATCGCTGGGCCTTGGTACGCGCGTGCAGTTCCTCGGGTTTCGTACTGATATCCGCGCCCTCTTGGCACAAGCGGATGCATTTATTTTAGCCTCGCATTACGAAGGCATCTCGATTGCGATTCTCGAGGCAATGCGCGCCGGCTTGCCTATTATTGCCACCGCCGTCGGCGGCGTGCCCGAGACCGTGATCGATAGCGTCACCGGCATTCTCGTCGCGGACAATGACGTTGCGGCGATGGCGATGGCGATCCGCAATCTCGGTCATGTGCAGCGGCGTCAAGCCATGGGCGACGCCGGTTATGAATTATTGCGGCGCGAATTCTCGCTCGACGCGACGTTCAATGCCTACGATGCACTATATCGTCGTTATTTAGCGCGGCCGCTGCGCACGGTGCAGGCCTCATGAGTCGCCGCTTGCGCATCTTGTATCATCACCGCACGATGGCGCGCGGCGCCGAAGGCGTGCATATCCCCAGCATCGTCGATGCATCTCGCGCTATGGGCCATACGGTCGATATCGTTTCGCCGCCGGGTATCGATC
>CAZCAK010000221.1:0-3743 GCA_964496605.1 uncultured Acidiferrobacteraceae bacterium
TCTTGAGAGCCGGCAATACGGCCGCGTGCACGGTCGAATAAGCCGTCCTTGCTCGAGAGCATAATCACAGGGATATGCTTGAATTGCTTATTGTTCTTAATCAGCAAGCACGTCTGATAACCATCGAGACGCGGCATCATAATATCGACGAAAATAATGTCCGGTCGATGATCGGTGATCATCGACATGGCCTCGAATCCGTCGGCCGCGGTAAATACTTCGTAGCCGGCCTTCTTCAACAAGGCCTCCGCGGTGCGCCGAATCGTATTACTATCGTCGATGACCATTACTTTAATCGTCACGACTCACCTTCTCTTTGATCTTCCTAAAGTTATGGCAGGTACAACAAAGGTCTGTAAAGGAAGTTCTGCGATTTTTTTTGTATGACAATGATTTTAGTAGCACAAAAAAAACGCAAAATCCATTCCAACAGCCGCGTCCGCTTTTTACTCTCCGCTTCGACTCTACCGGCCATGGCACTGATGTCGCGAATCCAATAGCAAAGCAGGAACTATGCCAAAGGTGCCGCGGATGGATTTCTATAGCGTAGTCCAATGGGCTAACATGCGCGTTCCCGTACCCGAGGACACCCGATGGGAATCGAATATCTACACGCGGTACCGCACCTCACCACGGCGCTGACCGGGCCGCTACAAAGGATTGAAGAACATCTGCTAGCGCGCCAGGACGATATCGAACAATGGTTCCGTACGCAGTTTCTGGAAACGCCGGCGCCGATTTACGCGTCAGTTGATTTGCGTAATGCCGGCTTCAAGCTGGCGCCCGTCGATACCAATCTCTTTCCGGCTGGATTCAATAACCTCAATCCGGCATTCCAACCGTTATGTGTGCAGGCTATCCAGGCAGCGGTCGAGCGCATTTGCCCCAAGGCCTGCCGTGTCCTGATCGTACCGGAGAATCACACGCGCAATCGCTTTTATCTTGAACACTTAGCGGCGCTGCAACACATTCTGTCTCTGGCCGGCTTTAAAGTACGGATCGGCTCGCTGAATCCCGAAATTACCGCGCCGACCGAATTGGAATTATCAAATCACCGCAAATTGCTGCTCGAGCCGATCCAGCGCGTCGGCGACCAATTACGCGTCGGTGACTTCAACCCCTGCTTCGTCTTGCTCAATAACGACCTCTCCGGCGGCCGCCCGGCGATCCTGGAAAACCTCACGCAGCCGTTATTACCGCCCTTGGCCTTGGGTTGGTCGAACCGCTTGAAATCGGATCACTTCGCGAATTACCGCCGTATCGCGCTGCAATTTGCCGAGCTTATCGATATCGATCCGTGGCTGATCGATCCGGTATTCCGCAAATGCGGTCGCATCGATTTTCAAAAACGCGAAGGCGAAGAATGTCTCGCAAAGAATGTTGATGCGGTACTGCAAGCGGTGGAAAAAAAATATCGCGAGTACGGTATCGAGCAACGCCCGTTTGTCATTGTGAAGGCCGATGCCGGGACCTACGGCATGGGCATTATGACGGCGTATAGCGCCGAGGATGTGCGCAACCTCAATCGCAAGCAGCGCAATAAAATGGCGGTCGTGAAGGAAGGCCATACGGTTCAAAACGTACTGGTGCAAGAAGGCGTCTATACCTTCGAAACCTGGGGCGATCCCGGCGCCGCCGCTGAACCGGTCGTCTATATGATCGATCACTTCGTCGTTGGCGGTTTTTATCGCGTACACCGTGAGCGCGGCATGGATCAAAACCTCAACGCACCTGGCATGCAATTCGAATCACTTGCGTTCGACGATTGCTGCACCAACCCGGATCGCACCAAGGCCCCGGATGCGCACCCGAATCGTTTCTATGCCTATGGCGTAGTCGCGCGTTTGGCATTATTGGCCGCGGCGCACGAAGTCACCGCAACGCGCGGCGGCACGACTACGGGCCAGTGAAACTTCAGCTGGGCGTGGTGATGGATCCGATCGGATCTATCAATATCAAAAAGGACAGCACCTTCGCGATGTTGCTGGCGGCGCAGGCACGCGGCTGGCCGATCGCCTACATGGAACTCGCGGATCTCTACGTGCGCGACGGTATTGCATACGGCCGCATGCGCGAACTCAGCGTGCGGCGCGATGCCAAGCCTTGGTATACCTACGGTGAAGAACGCGTCGCGCCACTCGCGCACCTCGACGTCGTGCTGATGCGCAAAGATCCACCGTTCAATATGGATTACATCTACGCCACCTACATCTTGGAATTGGCCGAGACGCAGGGCACATTGGTCGCGAATAAACCGCAGGCCTTGCGCGACGCCAACGAGAAATTCTTCATCACCCGATTTCCGCAATGCACCACACCGACCTTGGTGACGCGCCGGCGCAGCCAATTGCAGGAGTTCTTGCGCGAGCACGGCGATATTATCGTGAAGCCATTAGACGGCATGGGCGGCGCCGATATTTTTCGCGTGCGCGACGACGACCCCAACAAGAACGTCATTTTCGAAATCATGACCGAGCGCGACGCGCGCTTAACCATGGCACAGAAATTCATTCCGCAGATCAGCGCCGGCGATAAACGTATTCTGCTGGTCGATGGCGAGCCGGTGCCCTATGCGCTCGCGCGCATCCCGGCGCTAGGTGAATCGCGCGGCAATCTCGCTGCCGGCGGTCGCGGCGAAGGCCGGCCATTAACCGAGCGCGATCGCTGGATCTGTGCCCAGGTTGCGCCGACGCTGCGCGAACGCGGCATTTTATTCGCCGGGCTCGACGTCATCGGCGATTATCTCACCGAAATCAACGTCACCAGCCCCACCTGCATTCAAGAGCTTGACGCGCAGTACGGGCTCGATATCGGCGGTCAGTTCATGGATGCGCTCGCCCGACGCCGGGCACAGCACAGCATGCGCCGCGCCTAAGCGGCGCGAATCCGGCGCACTATAATTCAAGCGATGCGTATTTTTGTCTCTTATTTCGCCGGTCTCGATCGCCTCGGCGTCACCGCGTTCGTGGCGAGCCTGGTGCACGTGGTGGCAATTCTGGGTATCAGCTTCGCGATGCCGCGCGCGGTCGAAGACCACGTCGGTAATTTGGAAATTACCTTGGTGCAAACCAGCACCGATAAGGCGCCGCACGATGCGCAATTCTTGGCGCAAGCAAACCAAGACGGCGGCGGACAAATGGATCGCGCCGATATCGCGCAAAGCCCGCTTCCGATCAGCGAACTAAGCGAAAAAAATAATCAGTTTCCCTTGTTGCGCAAACCGCAGCAGACCCAGGTCATTACTATGCGCTCGGTCGACACGTTTATGACGCGCGATCGTGCGACAAAGAAAATTCATCTCGCAAAGATCGAACCCGAGCCGAAAGAGGCGCAATTCGAACCGGAGAACCTCGGTCTTATCGAGGACGATGTCGATGCCGAGCGTGCACGTCTTAGCGCCGAGATCAGTCGCAGCTGGCAGGAGTATCAGAAACGGCCGAAGCGTCAATTTCTCAACGCACGCACGAAAGAATATAAATATGCGCTCTATCTCGACGCCTGGCGCGCCAAGGTCGAGAGCGTCGGCAATTTAAATTACCCCGAGGAGGCGCGGCGGCGCGGCATCGCCGGCAATCTGATGCTCGATGTCGCGATCAATGCCGACGGCAGCGTCAACGCCGTCAATGTTCGCCGCTCCTCCGGAAAAAAGCTGCTCGACGATGCCGCGATTCGCATCGTCGAGTTGGCTGCGCCGTTTCAGCCGTTTCCCGCCACGATCCGTCGCGAGGCTGACATCGTGCATA
>CAZCAK010000222.1:0-3740 GCA_964496605.1 uncultured Acidiferrobacteraceae bacterium
AAGCTGCAGGCGTTCTACGAGATTAATTGCGGTGACTGAAGTTAAGAGGTATGGTCTTCCGCTCTCGTGGCCGATGCGTGCATTCGCGGCGATGAGCCGCTGTTCGCCCTCAACTAGATCGGGTCGACGCAGCAATAACTCCGACGGCAATCCGGCCGGCACCGCGACTGCGAGCGGCTCGTCGTCGAGGCGATCGTTATTGTCGTCGCCGACCGGCAGTATCCCGCCTTGGTAAATTGCGCGCGGGCTCTTTCCCAACAATACCGCGAGTGCGTTTTCTTGTTGTGCGCGTCGCTGCTCGAGCGCCGGCAGTTGTGCGCGCGCCGCGAGCACTTCGGCTTCTAACTGACGATATTCGAATTCGGAAATGGCGCCGACTTGGACGCGCATTTTTTGCAGCGCCAAGGATTCACTACGTGTTTCTAAGGCGCGATGCGTCGCGGCGACTTGTTCATCAAACGCGCGCAGTGCGAAATAGCCTTGTACCACATCGGCCGCCAGCGCGATTTGCACCGTTTGCCGCGCGGCTTCGCTCGCCAGTAAATCCGCGCGTGCGGCGCGGCTGGCATTGCGCAGGCGCCCGAAGATATCGACTTCATACGCCACATTTACACCAGCACGATAATCGTCGGTCGTGCGCGGTACGCCGGGGAACAACGGTATTGCAGTGCTGACCGACGATTGCGTACGGCTGCCGCTGGCACTCGCGGTGATGCTTGGGAACTGTTCGCCGCGCGCCTGACCCAGCAACGCACGCGCTTCGTCGACGCGCGCAACCGCGAGTTGCAGATTGGCATTTTGTTTCAGCGCCTCATCGACCAGCGTATCGAGCTGTTGGTCTTCAAACACCGCCCACCACCGATCGCCGACCGGCTGCGTCGCGGCCGCGCCGGCATTCCACTGCTCCGGCAGCTCCAGCGATGGACGCGCATAACGCGGTGCGAGACAAGCGGTGAGCATCGGACCGAGCGCCGCGATCAGCGCCAGCGATAGTAGGCGTCTATTCATGCGATTCTCCGCGCGGATGCGGCGCGATGTGCGCGGTGTGAACCACCTTATGCTCCAGACGATGATGATGTTCGACTTCTTGTTTCAAATCGGCGGTGCTGCGCTTTTCCACCAAATGTCGATCGGTGACCAATTTAAAAAACAGCGGCACAAAGAAGATCGCGAGGAACGTCGCCGCCAGCATGCCGCCCATCACACCAGTACCCACCGATTGCCGCGCGCCGGCACCGGCACCGGTGGAGAGCGCGAGCGGCAACACGCCGAGAATAAACGCCAGCGAGGTCATGAGAATCGGGCGGAAGCGTAAACGCGCCGCCTCCAGCGCTGCCGCCGAGGCGGACAGGCCTTCGTGATATTTGAGCAGCGCGTACTCGACGATCAGGATCGCGTTCTTCGCCGCGAGGCCGAGCAAAGTCACTAAGCCGATTTGGAAATACACATCGTTGGTAAAGCCGCGCAACCATACTGCCGCGAGTGCACCGAAAGTACCGAACGGCAAGGCCAGCATCACCGTGAGCGGTAACGACCACTTGCTGTATTGCGCCGCCAGAATCAGAAACACCATGATCGCCGCGAGGCCCATGGCCAAGCCCGATGTGCCGCTGGAACGTTTTTCTTGGTACGAAGCGCCGCCCCAATCGAAACTAAAATCCGGTGGCAGCGTTTCCATTGCGAGACGTTCCGCCTCGGCAATCGCCTGACCGCTCGACACGCCCGGCGCGCCCTGGCCGAAGAGCTTCACCGCCGGCAAATTATTGAAGCGGTCGAGCGAGTCCGGGCCGGCTGCGAAGCGCACATTCGCCAGCGCTTGAATCGGGACCATATTGCCGTTGTCGGAACGCACATAGACATCGCCGATCGCGTCCGGGGTTTTGCGATACGACGGATCCGCCGACATCAGCACCTGCCACGTGCGGCCGTACTTATTAAAGTCATTGACGTAGTAATCGCCGAGCGTCGCCGCCAGTGCGCCGTACAAGTCACCGAGCGATACACCGAGCGCCTTGGCCTTGTCGCGATCGACATCGACAGATAATTGCGGGACTTGCGCGCGCCATAAGGTCTGCACGCCGCCGAGCACTCGATCGCTATTGGCACGTTGCAAGAACTGCCCCATGACTTCGGCCATGCGTCGCGATCCGCCCTCGCCGCGGTTTTGTAAATACAACTCGAAACCGCCGGCGGTGCCGAGACCGAAAATCGGCGGCGGATTAAATGCGAGCACCAACGCCTCTTTGATATGCGCGGTTTTCATGAATAGCTCGCCGACCAATTGCTTCGCCGTGACCTTACGCTCGTCCCAATGCTTCTGCGTGACGAAAATCGTCGCGGCATTATTGCGATAACCGCCGCCGAGAAAATCAAAGCCAGTGAATGCGACCGCGTCGCGGTTATTCGGATTGGAACGAATCGCCTCCAACACCTGCGACACCACCTTGTCGGTGCGCGTGAGCGTCGCACCGTCCGGCAAGATTACTGCGGCAATATAGAACCCCTGGTCTTCATCCGGCACTAAGCTTCCGGGCGTAATCTTCCAGAGCCCCGCGGCAACGATCACCATGCCGACGAACAAGGCGACGCCGATGGTCCCGCGACGAATCATCCAGGCGACGCCATCGGCGTAGCGACCGGTGACGCGGTGGAAGCCGTCGTTAAAGCGCTGAAAGAATCGGCCCGGTTGTTTGTGTTCGTGTTTCAAAATCAACACACACAGCGCCGGCGTTAGCGTTAAAGCGACGAAGCCGGAAATGATCACCGCAATCGAAAGCGTGACGGCAAATTGTCGATAGAGCTCGCCGGTGAGTCCGCCGAGAAACGCAATCGGCACGAACACGGCGCACAATACCAATACGATCGCGATGACCGGCCCTGACACTTCGTTCATCGCCTGAATCGCCGCGTCGCGCGCATTGGCGTGTTGCTCATGCATGATGCGCTCGACATTTTCCAACACCACAATCGCATCGTCGACCACGATGCCGATCGCCAGCACCATGCCGAACAAGGTCAGGGTGTTAATCGAATAGCCCAGCAAATACAAACCGGCGAACGTGCCGATAAGCGACACCGGCACTGCCGCGAACGGAATCAGCGTGGCGCGCCAGTTTTGCAAAAATATAAATACGACGACGAACACCAAGAGCATCGCTTCGATTAAGGTCTTCACCACTTCACGGATCGAAACCGCGACGAAGCGCGTCGTGTCGTAAACCACGGAATGTTCGAGGCCGGCCGGGAAACGCTGTGCCAGTGTGTTGACGGTGCGCGTCACTTCGTCGGCGACATCAAGCGCGTTCGCGCCCGGCTGTAAAAAGATACCGACCAAGACCGCCTTTTGTCCGTTGACGCGTCCGATGAAGTCGTAATCCTTCGATCCCAGTTCCACGCGTGCGACATCTTTCAGGCGCAGCGTTGAGCCGTCGGGATTCGCACGAATGATGACGTTTTCGAATTCCTGTGGATCGCTGAGCCGTCCCTTGGTCGTAATCGTATAGACCAATTGCTGCGTGCCGTCCGATGGCGACTTGCCGATTTTACCGGCGGCGAATTGCGCATTCTGTTCGTTGATCGCGCGCGCCAGATCGGTCGGTGTCAACTTGAGCTGCGCCAGGCGATCCGGCTTCACCCAGATACGCATGGCGTAATCTTTAGCGCCGAAGATTTGTACGTTGGTGGTACCGGGCACGCGCTTCAAGGCGTCGAGTACGTTCAGCGTGACATAGTTGCTAATG
>CAZCAK010000223.1:0-3728 GCA_964496605.1 uncultured Acidiferrobacteraceae bacterium
TGCTCCATCGCCTCCTCGCTCACCAAGGCCTGAAGATCCTCATCAAAGATTTCGTGTTTCTTATCGGCGAGCTCCTTGAAGCGCTCGAACGCAGAGTTCAATTCGATATCGTTATTAAACTCAATACCCAACTCTTTGAGCCGCGTCTTAAACGCATTACGTCCGGAGTGCTTGCCCAAGACCATACGGTTCGCGGTCCAACCCACGTCTTCGGCGCGCATGATTTCGTAAGTCTCGCGCTTTTTGATCACACCGTCTTGGTGAATGCCGGATTCGTGCGCGAAGGCATTCGCCCCCACCACCGCCTTGTTCGGCTGCACCGCAAAACCAGTGATGGTCGACACCAAACGACTCGTGGGTACGATCTGCGTCGTATCGAGTCTGGTATCGCAATTAAATAAATCGCGCCGTGTGCGCACCGCCATCACGATCTCTTCGAGCGAGGCATTACCGGCGCGCTCACCCAAGCCGTTGATGGTGCACTCGACTTGACGTGCGCCGTTCAATACCGCGGCAAGCGAGTTTGCCACCGCAAGACCCAAATCGTTGTGGCAATGTGTCGACCACACCGCCTTGTCT
The DNA here is from genome assembly GCA_964496605.1 of uncultured Acidiferrobacteraceae bacterium. GTDB lineage: Bacteria > Pseudomonadota > Gammaproteobacteria > Acidiferrobacterales > CAZCAK01 > CAZCAK01. The sequence continues at coordinate 580 of CAZCAK010000223.1, forward strand.
GAATTCGGCACCCGCTCAATCAACGTCTTGATGCGCTCGCCCCAGACATGCGGAATGCTATAGCCGACGGTATCGGGCACATTAATCGTACGCGCGCCGGCGGCGATCGCGGCCTCGAATACGCGGCAAAGAAAATCCATATCCGAGCGCACCGCATCCTCCGCGGAGAACTCCACATCGTCGGTGTAGCCGCGGGCGCGCTTGACCATCGCCACCGCGCGCTCGAGCACCTCGTCCGGCGTCATACGCAATTTATGTTGCATATGGATCGGGCTCGTGGCGATGAAGGTGTGGATGCGGCCGCGCTTGGCCGGCTTGATCGCCTCCGCGGCGCGGTCGATATCTTTATCGACGGCACGCGCCAAGGCACAGACAGTGCTCTCGCGCACCACTTCGGCGACCGCCTTTACCGATTCGAAATCACCTGGGCTCGCGACCGGAAATCCGGCCTCGATGATATCCACGTGCATGCGCTCCAGCGCCTTGGCGATGCGCACCTTCTCGTCGCGCGTCATGGAGGCGCCGGGGCTCTGCTCGCCGTCGCGTAAGGTTGTATCGAAAATAATTAATTGGTCATTCATATGGCCTCACTCCTGCAGCGCCTAGGCGTGCAGTTTAAACTCGTTCGGTGCATTGCGTATGTTGGTGCGTATTATGCGTCCTCGCCAGGACATAGGGGTATTTATGCGCTTGCGCGCAGCAGTCGGGCGAGTAGCAGGTAGGCGTTCGCGCGCGCACGGGCGTTAGCCGCTGTGAGGGGATGCATTGCGCGTGATGAGAATGAATCCATGGCCAAAATATAAACGCAGACGCGGTCGCTGTCTATCGGGAGTCGGCCGGCCTAGTGCGAATCCGGCATCTGCCCAGCCGCGCGGCGCCGCAAAATACGCCGTACCACCGAAGTCACCGGCCCCGAGAGCGCGTAGCCCAAGAAAATAACGAATAACACCTGCGGCGGATCGATCGAGATCAAGACGAACACCAATACTACGGCCAGGATCGCAATGAACGGGACGCGACCTTTGATATCGATGTGCTTAAAACTTTCGTAGCGAATATTGCTCACCATCGCCGCCGCGATCAGTACGGTAAAGACCAAGGCCATAATGCTCATGTCGCGCCCAGGCATGCCGTAGCTATGGAACACCCACACCAGACCAGTCACCGATGCCGCCGCTGCCGGACTCGGTAAACCCTGGAACGATAGGCGGCGGCCGCCGCCGACCTGCGTATTAAAGCGCGCCAAACGCAGCGCGGCGCAGGCGGCATAAATAAACGCCGCGAGCCAACCGAGTTTGCCCATACCCGATAAGGCCCATTCGTAAATCACGAGTGATGGCGCCAGCCCGAAGGACACCATATCCGCAAGGGAGTCGTATTGCGCACCGAAATCGCTTTCGGTGTGGGTCCAACGTGCGATGCGTCCGTCGATGCCGTCCATTGCCATGGCGATGAACACCGCGATTGGTGCGTGCTCGAAATTGCCGTTCATGGCTTGAACGATGGCGTAGAAGCCGGCAAATAGACCGCCGGTGGTAAAGAGATTCGGCAGGATATAAATACCCTTGCGCCGTTGTTTCTCTTCCGGCTTGCCGTCGTGCTGTAAGTTAGAAACGCCCTTTGCGAAACCGTGTTTTTTTTGAATATGCGGGTCTTGCATAACGCCTCCTGCCGCGCCGCGGCCTTAGGAGAAGAACGCCAAGATGTCGCGACCAGCTTTGACCTTATCGCCCAACGCGACCTTCACCTGTGCCGTTGGCGGTAAATACACATCGACGCGCGAACCGAAGCGAATGAAGCCGTAACGTTCGCCGCGGCCGACGTGATTACCGGCACCGACATAACAGAGTATACGCCGCGCCACCAGACCCGCGACTTGCACCACGGTCAGATCGTGACCGTCGTCGCTATGAATCCAAAGCGCGTTGCGTTCGTTTTCCACGCAAGCCTTATCCAATGCGGCATTCACGAATTTGCCGGGGTGGTACCAGCGCTGCTTGATCACGCCCGCGACCGGGCTGCGATTCGAATGGACGTTAAATACGTTCATAAACACGCTAATACGAATCGATGGCCGCTTGAGATAGGGATCGTCGACGCTGCTCACCGAGACCACGCGCCCGTCGGCGGGACACACAACCGCCGCCGGCGCACTCGCCGCCGCCGGCAGCGGGTCGCGAAAGAACTGCAGTACGAAAACCAGGAACAGCCAAAACGGGATCGCAATTATCCAGCCCCAAAGGGCAGTGACAACGACGGCCAGCAGCACGGTGATGCCGACGTGCCACCAACCCTCGCGCGCGATCAGCGGATAACGTTTGGCCGCGCCGGATTGCGCGGCAGGTGCGGTATTTTCTTTCAATTGCGAGCGAATCAATTCTTCGCCTTATCCACGATCTTATTGGCCTTGATCCACGGCATCATATCGCGCAATTTGGCGCCGACTTCCTCGATCGGATGCTTCGCACCCTTGGCGCGCAATTCCGGGAAGCGTTTGCCGCCGGTTTCGTTTTCGTTCATCCACTCTTTGGCAAACTCGCCGGACTGGATTTCCTTCAAAATCTTTTTCATCTCGGCCTTGGTTTGCTCGTTGACGATGCGCGGCCCGCGCGTGTAGTCGCCGTACTCCGCCGTGTTCGAAATCGAGTAACGCATATTGGCGATGCCGCCTTCGTACATGAGATCAACGATCAGTTTAAGCTCGTGCAGGCACTCGAAGTAAGCCATCTCCGGCGGATAACCGGCCTCGACCAGCGTCTCGAAACCGGCCTGAACCAAATGCGAGGCGCCGCCGCACAATACCGCTTGTTCGCCGAATAAATCGGTCTCGGTTTCATCTTTAAACGAGGTTTCGATAATACCGGCGCGACCGCCGCCGATAGCCGCGGCATACGACAATGCAAGATTGCGCGCTTTGCCGGAGGCGTCTTGTTTAATCGCGATTAGGCACGGCACGCCGCCGCCTTGGGTAAACGTCGAACGCACCAAATGACCGGGGCCTTTGGGCGCGATCATGATAACGTCGAGATCGGCGCGCGGTTTTACGAAACCGAAATGAATACTAAAGCCATGGGCCACGGCCAATGCCGCGCGTATCTTTAGATTGGGCTCGATGTGTTCGGCGAATAATTTTTTGTGTTGCTCGTCGG
>CAZCAK010000224.1:0-3720 GCA_964496605.1 uncultured Acidiferrobacteraceae bacterium
CCGGTGGTCGATTTCGATACTTTACCGGGTGTCGTCATTGTGTAGTCGAGGTTCGAGCCCCAATAACCGGCGTAGATACCGCTCTTGTCCGACCAATCGAAACCACCCTGAACCGCCGGCGTGTCGCTTTCGGCGGTGCCGCTCGCGGGATGAGAAATGCCGCGCAAAATGTACTTCGATACCACACCGATATTGCCGGTGAGGTCCGCGTGTGCGAGCGGCGTCATTAACGCGATGGCGGTTCCAATAGCCGTTGCCAGTGCGGCGCGGCGATTTGTTTTGTGACGTCTCATTCAATATTCTCCAACAGCATGGGCGCGAATGTGATCAGCGGTCGCGCAAAAGTGAAATTCCGTCGAGAGCGGAAACCCGCCCGAAGCTCCCTGATGCTCAGCAACGAAATAGCAACCGGCATGCCACGAGCCGAACTCGTGCGTTTTCAAGTGAATACGCGGCTTTTGTGCAAGCGCGGCGCATACCCACGCACCGCCTTAGCGCAAACGCGATGACTTACTCAACAGTTGTGGTGCAAATGTAGGGCGGCTCGGGTCGACGAAGTGCAGCCATCTTAGAAGTGGTCAGCCAATGACGAGTTTGCGCTTATCGTGCGCGTGAGTACGGGCAAATCGAACGACGCGGTTTGCTCTAACATGAAAAACGCGGACGCTGTGGACGCTTCGGATGTTCGGACAGTACGCTGAATTATTCGCCGCACTTTTTTAGAACAAAAAACGGGGCCAGTGGCCCCGTTGATATTTGACGGTACGGCTTTTATTAAAACTTATATAAGGCTTCGAACGCGACCGAGGCCTGTGACTTATTACCGACGCCGTGGGTATCGGCGATGACATCCTTATTCGATCGATCCGCACGCACTTCGCCGCGCAGCTCAACCGCCTTGACCGGCATATAAGCCACGGTGCCGGTGATTTCGGTTAATTTGTTGCTAACACCGGTGCCGGTACGATAACCGTCGACATCGTTAAAGTATTCCGCGCGCACCGCGGCACGCCATTTCGGCGCAAATTTGTAACCACCGTATACCGCGAAACCACGCCAGCTGGCGTCACGTCCGGCGCCGAGTGCATCGTCTTGTTCGCCGAAATCGATATTGAATGCGCCAGTCAGCGCCTCGTTAAAATTCATGCTAGCAACGGCATCGAGCAAGGTGCGCATGCCATGCGGCGCACCGGTGGCACCGGGCTCGCGCCCGCGGTAGATCGCGACGCTGGTGGCGAGATCCTTCGTTGGATTGAAGGCGGCGCCGACCTCTAAGGTCTTGCCGCTATCGGACTGCGAATCTCTTACCACATCCCAACCGTTATTGATGCCAACGGTGAATTTCAGAGCATCACTCACAGTGTAACTGGTGCGCACGCCGGTGTGCGTAAACGGTATCGCCAAACCGAACAAATAACCGCGCGAGAAGTTCATATTGTCCGGACTGCGGATGACTTCCGCGCCGGCGAGGGTGACGAATTTACCCAACATGACGTTGAACGGGCCGCTGGCGTAATTGCCATAGGCTTGCTGAATATCGACTTGGTCGGTGTTGCTGGTGCCGGTCGACGCGTTGACGTCGGCGTCGGACCCGAAATTGAGTTCCGCCATGGCGCCGAAGCCTTGTTTCGGCAACGACGACACGGTGATATCGAGCATATTCAACATGAAGCTATTGTGCTCGTTGTCGTAGATACGACTGGGAACGCCACTGGTGAAATAACCGCTGTCGGTATTGTAGATGTACGAGGTGTCGAGATATCCGTTCACGCTGATGCCGGATGCATCGAGGATGTCGCCTAAGGTCGGCGTGCCCGGCTTCGCCGCCATGGCGGTGCCGGAAACCGCGAGTAGGGCCGCGGTCACGATGGTGTTTCTGAGGTGCTGCATACTGTCTCCTTATCGGATGTTGGATTGAAAAATTGTTGTTTTACCAAGACCGCTGAACTGACAACACGGTGTGGGTACGAGTACGTTCGGAATAGGGTTTGATATCCGTATCGCTGATGCTAAGGCCAATGTCCCAGGCTTGAACACGCATGCTGACGCCGGCACCGTAGTCATTGTAATCGTCGACGGTGTCGCCGCTATAGTGCCCGGCATGCGCATCGAACACGATGCCGCTACCAATATCGAACTGCGCGCCACCAACGATATAGGTGTTGTCGTGACGCCAATCGTAAAAAACCTTCGCGTTCAGATAACCGAAGCCGACGCCAAGATACGCCTCTTCGAAACTGGCGCGCGATTTATCGAAGCGCGTGGCATTCACGCCGACGTCCCATGATAAGCCGGTCGCGGTTTGCACGCGTAATCCGCCGAAAACATCGCCGCGCGCATGCGCGTCGCTCGCGATGGGATAGATTGTACGATCGACATTCGCCGCGGCGGCGCCGACATAGAAGCCATTGGCAGTGCGATAATTACCTTCGACGCGATAACCGAGATCACGCGCGGTATAAGCGATGCCGCGCCAGACATAATCGCTGGCGACGCCGACGCTCAATTGGCCGCCTTCGGCGGCAAAAATCGGCGTCGTCAGCGTCAATAAGCTTATGCCGATGGTCGCGCGTAATAGACGTGATTGCGATGTTTCCATGGAAACTCCAGATAGAACCGGCGCGATTATAACGAAGGGCTGGCTTTTTGTTACAATGTTGCGATGGATTCCCGGATTGTCGATCAAATTACCGCTGCCTTGCGCAACATCATCCCCGCCAACGCCGGCGCCGATGTCGAGAAAAACATGCGCGCCGCGCTCGAGGCCTTGGTGGCACGCCTGGATTTGGTTACGCGTGAAGAGTTCGAAGTGCAACGTGCGGTACTGGCGCGCACGCGCGCCTTGGTCGAGCAATTGGAACGGCAGGTCGCGGAATTGGAACGCACGCGTAAGCCATAACCTTCCCCCATAACCTTACCTGGCGCAAAAGGAATGCATGTCACTCGCGGTCGTCCATAGCCGCGCCCAAGTCGGGATCGAGGCGCCACCAGTCGGTGTAGAAGTGCATTTGGCCAACGGCCTACCGTCACTGTCGATCGTCGGCTTACCGGAAGCGGAAGTAAAGGAAAGCAAGGACCGCGTGCGCAGCGCGATCCTGAACTCACAATTCGAATTTCCCCCGCGGCGGATCACGGTCAATTTGGCGCCGGCCGATTTACCGAAAGAAGGTGGACGCTTCGATTTACCCATCGCCATCGGCATTCTCGCCGCTAGCGGCCAGATACCGCTAGGCGCACTCGAGGAATACGAGTTTATCGGCGAGTTAGCGCTCACCGGTCAGCTGCGACCAATTCGGGGGGCGCTGACCGCCGCATTACAGGCGCGACGTGGCGCGCGCGCACTGGTAGTGCCGCACGATAATGCGGCGGAATCCGCCTTAGTGAATGGTGTGACGATTTTACCGGCGGCACATTTACTCGAAGTCACGGCACACTTGCACGGTTCGAGCGCACTCGCACCACAAATCGGTGTAGGTGAACTTCCGGAGTCCTCACCGGAACTCGATTTGCGCGATATCCGCGGACAGGGTTTCGCCAAACGCGCGCTCGAGATCGCCGCTGCCGGTGCGCATAATATTTTGTTTATTGGTCCGCCTGGTGCCGGCAAATCGATGCTGGCTGCGCGGCTGCCCTCGATCCTGCCGCCGCTGTCGCCCAGCGAATTGCTCGAAGTCTCGATGATCGCCTCCGTTGCCGGCGAGATCGAAGGCGGCGCGCTGA
>CAZCAK010000225.1:0-3716 GCA_964496605.1 uncultured Acidiferrobacteraceae bacterium
TGTGTGATGTGTGTGTGAGATGTGTTTGTGTGTGCGCGCGCGCGTTGATATTAGATGGGTATTGCCGATGATAAAGGTCACCGCCATGGTCTCGCCGAGGGCGCATCCAAGCCCAAGAAAAATACCGCCGATGACCGCCGCACGCGTGTGCGGCAGAATGACATAACGCACAACTTCCCAGGTCGTAGCACCGACGCCGTACGCCGACTCCTTCAACAACTTCGGCGCGGTCTGAAACACATCGCGCATAATCGCAGCGATAAACGGGATGATCATGATCCCGAGAATAATACCCGCTGGCAGCATGCCGATACCGATCGGCGGACCTTGAAACAAGGCGCCGATCACCGGCGCATTGCCTAAGTGGTTTTGCAACCACGGTTCGACATGATCGGCCAACACCGGGGCGAACAAAAATAAACCCCACATGCCGTAGATGATGCTGGGAATGGCGGCGAGTAACTCGATCGCAGTGCCGACCGGCCGCTTCAGCCAGGCCGGCGCCAGCTCGGTGATAAACAGCGCGATGCCGAAACTCACCGGCACCGCAATCAACAAGGCGATAAGCGAGCTCGCGATCGTGCCGTAGATGGGTGCCAGGGCCCCGAATTTTTCCGTCACCGGATTCCATTCGTCGCTGGTCAGGAAGTCGAAGCCGAAGGTTTTTAAGGCATCCAATCCGCCGACGAACAAGGCGATGATGATCGCAGCCAATAGCACCAATACCAGACCGGCGACGATAGCGGTCGTGTAGTAAAACGCCTGGTCGAGCCAGCGCTGCCGCGCGAGCTTAGGGTCCGATACTTGGTCGTGCACACCGCTCCCCAAAAGAACGGGGCCGCCAGGCCCCGTTTGAGGTAAGGAAGTTGTAATAATTGCCGGCATTCTATTTCTGAACACCGCCCCCGGTCCAGATCGGCTTGCCGCTTCCATCGGTTATATCTTTTGCCCAGGCCTGTTCGACTAATTGCACCACCTTGTCCGGCAGCGGCACGTAATCCAACTGCATCGCCAATTGATCGCCCTTGCGAAACGCCCAGTCGAAAAACTTCAATGCCTCCTTACCGATCTCGGGCTTCGCCTGCTTCTTATAGGTCAGCACGAAGGTGGCCCCCGTGATCGGCCAACTCTCAGCCCCGGCCTGGTTCGTCAGCATGAGATTGAATCCCGGCGCCTTGGACCAATCGGCATTGGCCGCCGCGGCTTGGAACGACTTGCTATTGGGCTCGACGAATTGCCCCGCGACGTTTTGCATCTTCGCGTAAGTCATTTTGTTCTGTAGCGCGTAGGCGTATTCGACATAACCGACGCCGCCCTTAATGCGCTGTACATAGGACGCCACACCTTCGTTGCCCTTGCCGCCGACGCCGCTAGGCCAACTGACCGAGGTGTTATTACCGACCTTTGTCTTCCAGTCGGGACTCACTTGTGACAAATAATGCGTGAAGATAAATGTGGTACCAGAGCCGTCGGAGCGCGCAACGACTGTAATCTTGTCGCCGGGCAACTTAAGGCCGGGATTTAATTTTGCGATCGCGGCATCGTCCCACTTCGCAATCTTGCCGAGATAAATATCCGCCAAGATCGGTCCACTCAGCTTCAGTTCCCCGGGCTTAATCCCGGCGATGTTCACCACCGGCACCACGCCGCCCATGATGATGGGAAATTGCGCCAAGCCGATTTCGTTGAGCTTTTCGATCGGCAGCGGCGCGTCGGACGCACCAAAATCGACGGTCTTGGCAGTGATTTGCTTAATGCCGCCACCGGATCCGATCGATTGATAATTCATGCCGACACCGGTTTCCTTTTTATAAGCATCGGCCCACTTGGCAAAGACCGGATAGGCGAAGGTCGAGCCCGCGCCGCTAATCGTCGTATCGGCGTGAGCCGTTACCGCCATCACAGTGAATGCGGCAGCAAGGCCTGCACGGCACCATAAATTCAACATACGGTTCTCCTCATGTCTTGTTAGTTAAAACTGTGCGCATGATGCCCGGTCAATATGACAGATTCATGAAACCGCAAATCGACTTTGCGCCGGATGCGTTAGTAATGGCCGATAACGCGCTGGAATTCGTTGTACGAGAGGTAGTGGCTGCCATCGCAGGAGAACGCCAGACCGATGACGCCGTTCATGACATTAATCGAACCGTGGCGTAGGTAGATGTGGGGATCCTTAAACCGCAGGCGCTGGAATTCACTCAATATGACACCGATATCGTAATAAGGAATCGCCGGCGTTGCCGCGCCAACCGTGCGCGCAAATTGGGTCGCGAAATTTGATGCGAATACCGCATCGCCGACCGAGACACGATAACGGAAGGGATCGGCATAACTCCAGCAGGTCAGTTGATTGCTGGAATAATGCACGATCACATGAAATACACGCCCCTCAACGAATAGGCGTGCGACCAAGGCATGCAGTTGTTCGATATTGCGATCGAACTCGCTCTCGACCCGCGTTTGTTGAAATACAAGATCGCGCACCGCCGGATCGCCTTTGACTTGCAGCCACAGGCGTTCGCGCGATTGTTGAGCAAAGGAAACGGCATTCATGAGACTCACTCCTAGATGAATGGCCGAGAGTCTGAAGCGTCTCCATGAATCCTTGATGAACCGCAGCTTACGCTAAGATTGAAGCGCTTCCATGCGCATCGACGCTTCCTGCGAAACCCTACGCTAGCGTACGTCGATGACAGCGCAATGACACGCCAAAAAAAAATTAGCCGGAATCGCTTTTCGCCAATAACCGAAGGCCGCCGACGATACCCTCGACGCGTGCGCGAATATCGTCGCGCGTGGCACGAAATACCGCCATGATCTCGGCCTCGCTGCCGCTGGCCCAGGCCGGATCGGATAAGGGCCAGTGCTTCTTCTGCGTACCCGGCGGCAACACCGGGCAATGTTCGTCGGCGTGGCCGCACACCGTGACGACCAAGTCGGCCCAGCGCAACATATCGTCGGTCAAACGTTGTGAGACCTGCTGCGAGATATCGACACCGGCTTCGCGCATAACGGCAACCGCGCGCGGGTTTTGCCCGTGCGCCTCGATGCCGGCGGACCGCGCCTCGAGCCAGTCGCGGCCTACCTGATTCGCCCAGCCTTGTGCCATTTGCGAGCGGCAAGAGTTGCCGGTACATAGGAACAGCACGCGTACCTTGCGTTTAAACACCATTATTTAAGATTGACTGGCGGCCGCGCGCCGCGCCGGACCGGCGAGCAGGCGTGACAACGGAAAGTCGCAGATAAATTGACTGCCCTGCCCGAGACGGCTTTCGATGCGCAGACTCGCATCGTGGCGCAATAGCACATGCTTCACGATCGATAGGCCTAAGCCGGTGCCGCCGGTGGCGCGCGAGCGCCCGCTATCGACGCGGTAAAACCGTTCGGTGAGATACGGGATATGCTGCGGCGCAATGCCTTCGCCGCGATCGCGCACGCTAAAGTGTGCGCCGCCAGCGTCGCTGTCCCAGCGCAGGATGATCGTGCCACCGGCCGGTGTGTAGCGCACGGCGTTATTCACTAGATTGGAAAACGCGCTACGCAGCTCTTCGCTGCTGCCACGCAAATATACGTTCGATTCGATTTGCAACTCGATCACGTGGTGTGCCTCGCCGCTTAAGATCTCGGCCTGCTCTTTCAGGCCGGACATGAGCGCGGCTACGTCCACCGACTCGTCGTCCGGCGGCGGCGGCGCGGTTTCGAGTTTCGATAGC
>CAZCAK010000226.1:0-3713 GCA_964496605.1 uncultured Acidiferrobacteraceae bacterium
GATAAAACACCCGAGCGCACCAGGAACGTGCCGAGCAGAGACAGCGAGAAGGTCGTGATGACGAGGAAGATATTCCACGCATGCAACATGCGTCGACGCTCTTGCACCGTGATGGAGTGAATCAGCGCCGTGCCCACGAGCCAGGGCATAAACGAGGCGTTCTCCACCGGGTCCCAGGCCCAGTAGCCGCCCCAGCCGAGTTCGTAATACGACCACCAGGCACCGAGTAGAATGCCGGTGGTGAGAAAACCCCAAGCGATCAGCGCCCAGCGGCGAATGTGCACGATCCACAATTCGCTATTCCAGCGTGTGATCAGCGCCGCCATCGCGAACGCAAACGGCACCGAAAAGCCGACATAGCCGAGATATAGCATCGGCGGGTGAATCACCATGCCGGGGTCTTGCAATAACGGATTTAAGTCTTGACCATCGGCCGGCACCGGGAAAAGCCGCAAAAACGGATTCGATAAAAACAAAATCAATCCGAAGAATCCGACCATCAACCAGCCCTGAACCGCGAGAATCACCGGCAAGCGATCGGGATAGTGTTTGCGCCCATGCACGCCGACCATGACAGTGAACCCGGTCAGTACCCACACCCACAGATACAACGAGCCCTCATGCCCGCCCCACAGTGCGGTGATTTTATAAAATAGCGGCAAGAGCGAGTTTGAAGTGGCCGCCACATAGCGCACCGAGAAATTGCTGGTGACAAAGGCGTATAGCAGCGTAAGCCCGCCGATCGTGGTCAACGTAAAGACCACGGTAGCGGCGCTGACGCTCAGCCGGTTAAGCGCGGGTATGCGCACCCAGCGCGCCAGGACGGGGGCCAAACCTTGGACCAATGCGGTTAAGAGTGCGAGATAGGCCGCGAAATGGCCCAGCTCGATCAGATTGAAGCTAAATGCGGTGGCGGACATGCTTCGGTTTACACTCGGATTCGGTTACTGGTGATTCGCGGACCTACCGTGGTGGCGCTCCATGCGCGACCGTATGCGGTGGCTAGGGTAACAACATTTACCCAGGCACGATACCGAAAATCCGCGCTTAGCGTGCTCAAGTTTACCCACTGAATCTGTGAATAACTTGGTGTATAACTCGCGCCGGTAACGAAAAAATCGGGCGGCGCGCCGCTGTCTAAGATTTGAACAGTCGCCATGTCTCCATAAAATAGCATAAGAAACAATAACTTCAGCGTTCGCTAATATGGCGTGGGCTCATTGACGGCAAAAAAGGTATTGACTTGGAAAATCACCGAGACGTGTGCACAAAAACCGTCGCTGCACCATTAGTCGCAGAGCAACGGGAGGCGCCACTTTGGCGCCGGTTCGCGGCCATCTTCTACGACAGCCTGCTATTGGTCGCACTATGGTTTCTCGCCGCCGTGCCGATCGTGATCGTCGCCGGTGACCACCAGCCGACCAATCTCTTCCGTTGGGCGCTACGCCTGTATTTGCTCTTGGTGAGCCTGGCATTTTTCGGCCGTTTTTGGACTCGCGGCGGTCAGACGCTCGGTATGCGCGCTTGGCATCTGCAAGTGATCGACGAAGCCGGTGGCCGCGTGCGTTGGCTGCAAGCGATCCGGCGTTGGTTTATCGCGCTGCTGTCCTGGACCGCACTCGGTTTGGGATTTTGGTGGGCCCTGTTCGATCGCCAAGGGCGCACCTGGCACGATCGCGGCTCGCATACGCGCCTAATCGTGCGCCCTAAAGGGGCTTTAACGAACTCACGCGACGCTGCGCAACAGATAAAGCGCGACAAATAGAAATAACACACTCGGCAACACCGCACCGAGCAAGGGCGAGAGGCCATACAAGACGCTGGCGTAACCGACGCCGCGACTGACGACAAAGAACCCTAGGCCAAGGAGAATGCCGATAAAGAGACGCGAACCCATACCGGCGCTGCGCAAGGGCATAAATACGAACGGTACCGCCAAAATCACCATGATCGCGGTGGTAAAAGGCGAAATGAGTTTGTACCAGAACGCGAGCTTATAGCGCCCGGTTTCCTGGTGATTGCGTGCCAGGTGCTGAATGTAGCGAAACAGATTAACCGCCGACAGGCCTTCCGGCTGCACCGCAAATACCGCCAACATGCTCGGCTCGACAGCCGAGCGCCAGATTTGCTCTGGTTGCTGCACGATATCCACTTTATCGCTGCCGATTGTACTTTGACTGACAGCATGCAGACGCCAAACGTGTTGATCGCGGTCGAACTTGCCGCTCTCGGCATAAGTCTGCACGCGTAGCACATTGTCCGCCGCAAAATCGTAAATGCTCACATGCAAGACACTGAGATCCGGCAGAACCTCTCCAATATTGATAAAGGCGCTGCCGTCGCGTAACCACACGCCGCTGGCGTCCTGCAAAATGCCGACATGCAGCGCCTCGGCACGCGAACGCTGCGCGTGATCCTCCGCCTGGGGCGCCAATACCTCGCCAATGAAAATTGCCGCCGCGACCAGCAAGGCCGCTGCCTTTAGCACCGAACCGGCGATTTGCATGATCGAAACGCCCGCGGCACGCATCGCGATCAATTCCGAATCAACCGCCAGCGTCGATAAACCCATGGTGGTGCCGATCAGGGCGGCCATCGGAAAGAGCTCGTAGATCTTGCGCGGCATGGTCAGTACTAAATAGCGCACCAGGTCATATAGGCCGGCGCCGCCGCGGCCAATATCGTCGACCTTTTCGACAAACTCGAACAGGGTGAATAAGGCCAGCAATACACCGAACACCAAGGCAGTGCTGTAAAGAATGGTTCGGCCGATATGCCGATCGAGCAGCGTAATCAACGGTCGCGCCAAGTTGGCAATAGCGGTCGATTATGCACGCGGCGCCAAATCAAATAGATCGTGGTCGCGGCCGCCAAGGCGTGCACCCACCACAAGCCAACGCCGATCGAGACGCGATCCTGCTTCATTAATGCCTGGCCGAAGCCGAGCAGATTTGCATAGAGGAAATAAAACACCATCGCGGTAAACAGATTGGCGTAACGCCCGCGGCGCGCATCGGTAAAGGCAAACACCAAGGCCAGCGGCGCCAATATAAACAGCGCTAACGGTTTGGCCAGGCGCCACTGCCACTCGATGCGTTGCTCCGGCTCGTTAGAGTGCAGGAGCTGCCAGGTCGATTTCTCGTCCAAAGATACGCCTAACACCGGCGGTGCCGGCGGTTCGATGCGGATGGCGTAACTGTCGTAGCTCAGGATTTTATAGTCTGCCTTACCGGGAATACCGTCGTAGCGTTTGCCGTTTTCGAGCACCATGAACTGCTCGCCGGTGCGCTCGTCGGTATAGTGATAGCCGGATTGTGCCACGACCACACCGCGCCGACCGAACTGCGCGCTATTGGCAAAGATGTTATGCAAGGCGCCGTCGCTATCGACACGGCCGACATAAAAGATCGCGGCGTCCCTCTTCGACCGCTGAAACTGCCCGGGGATAATGCCGGCCTGATACGCGTCGGTGTTTTCCGCGCGGACCTTAGTAATGACGCTCGAAGCCAAGGGTGCAAAATAAAACGACACCAGGCCGACAATAATCGCCACTGCAGCGGCGATGAGCAGCACCGCGCTCGCTCCGTCGGATCCCGACGTCATCGAGATCGTCGACGACTACCACCTCGTCTACGTGGATGCCACCGGCACCCTGTCCGGGCCCGATGGCCACGGCGGCACGGCCGCCCTGGTCAGTCTGACGAAGGGGTTCC
>CAZCAK010000227.1:0-3672 GCA_964496605.1 uncultured Acidiferrobacteraceae bacterium
GCCACTGCTGGCTTTGGCCTTGGCGATTCCGTCGCGACCGATCATATGGACGCCGATGTTGGTCGGGGTTATGACTTATACCGCAGTGGGCACCGCCCTCGGTTGGGTGTTATGGCTCTACGTTTTACGTATTTTACCCGCGGGCCTTGCCAGCCTCGGGACTTTGGCAACACCGGTCATTGCGGTATTGGGATCGTGGGTCCATCTCGGTGAGCGTCCGACGCCACTAGAGACGCGCGGCATGATCTTGATCGCGACTGGACTGGTGGTGCTATCGGTATTGGCGGTGATTTCGCATCGGCGCCAACAGGTCTCGATGGCGCAGGACTAGCGGCGCTCGACCGGCGGCGCTTATAGCGCGCGGGTTTTTTCCGTGCCGCAACGGGTGCAGCGCATGAGTGTGACCAATCGGCCTTGTTTGACGTCGAATTTACGGTCGGTGACGATTTCCCAGCGGTGAAAATTGTGCGCGCACAGCGTGCGCCCTCGGTTCTTCTCGCGTGCGGTCGGTTTATGAAATTTCAGCACCTCGCCCATGCGCGGACAGTACTTAAAATAGCTCCACTTCGCCACCCGCCTTCTGTGCATCGCCGATCAGACCGGCGTGGCGCAAGGTCTCATAGGCGCAGATTTGGTTTCGACCGTTATTTTTTGCGTAGTACAAAGCCTTATCGGCCTTGTCGATGATCGTGCTCAGGAGCTCCTGGCGATTCAGTTCGACCACACCGATGCTGACGGTTTTGTGACCGACTTGCGGAAAATCGAATTGCGCCACTGCGGCGCGGAAGCGCTCGAGCGCGATGAGGCTGTGCTGTAGGTCGTGACCTAAGACGACGGCGAATTCCTCACCGCCGTAGCGAAATAGCATATCGCACTGACGGAACGAGCGCGTCATCAGGCGCGCAAACAGTAACAGCACTTCGTCGCCGAACAAATGTCCGTAACGGTCGTTGACCTGTTTAAAGTAATCGATATCCAGAATGGCGAGACACATGTTGGCACTGACGCCGCCGTGACGCGCGATGATCGTGTCGCCATGCATGAGTTTTTTCATACGCTCGTCGAACGCCTGGCGATTCAATAGACCGGTCAGCGCGTCGAACTCGCCCTTGCCCATGAGGATTTGTTGGTTGCTGTAGATGCGCAACAAGTACTGGGCGAGATCCAGCGTCGCGTCATCGAGCGGTGCGCTTTCAATTACGACTACTGCGGTGAGATCGCGTAGTCCGGCGACTGGTAGCACGTAACGTAGTTGTTGTGTGGCGAGGTGCTTCACTACCGGCGCGCGACTGGCGATACAGGCGTGAATATCACCATCTTCGACCACCGCCGTGCGGTACTCGCTTTCCTCTTCCAGCAAATCGCGCATTACCGCGGTTTCGATGTTTGCGACGTTGAATTCACGATCGTTGGTGTCGTTACATAGACCGAAAATCGCAACGCGGTCGGCGCCGATGAAGCGACGCAGATTGTCGACCAGGCTGTTGGCTAGCGCGTGACTATCCCGCCGTGCGGTAAGGTCGGCAATGGCTTCGAGCGTGTCCCCTGGAGAGCCTGGGGCGGTGAGCTGGCTTCGAGCAGGCTGCATAATTCTGTGTTGTGTTCGATACCGTGGTTACTGCACAAAATATGCCCGTCGCGCCAGCATTTAGACGTAAGTCTATGATTTATTACTTATTTAGCGCAGCGCTGCAGGTGCGCAAAAAATCGAATCGGGGCGCCCAGCCCAGCCGTTGGCGTGCGGCGCCGATGTCGAGCACTAGGGAATATTCCAAAGCGGCGCTCCAGCCGGGATCGGTGCCCCAGCCGAAGCGGCGCCATGCAGTGCCGAGTCCGGCGCGTACCCATGAGGTCGGTAGTGGAAGGGCCCAACGGCGCAGATGGCGCTGCAGGGTGCGATAGCTATGCGCATCGTCGGTCGCGAGGTTGAATGCGCCGCGCGCGGAGTTGAATAGCGCCAGCCGAACCGCATGGACCACGTCGTCTTCGTGCACGCATTGCCACTGCGCGGTGGTGGTGGGGTAAAACGGCAACCGCAGAAGGGTCTTGAAGAAGCGGTGCGCGTTTGGCCCGAGGATGATATGTGGCCGCAGGCGCACGAGTCGGACATCGCGATGCAATTGCTCGTATTCGTCGAGCCAATCTTCCACGGCAATTTTGTCTTCGGCATAAGCGAAGCCTGGCAAGGCGCGTCGCGGCTGCTGCTCGTCGATGCGCGCCTGTGCGCTCGGCAGGGCGTAGACCGCGGCGCTGGAGAGATGCACCACGGTCTTGGTTCCAGCGGCCGCCGCCAGGTTGAAAATATTCATGCTGCCTTCGACGTTAATCGCGCGCATCAGTGCGCGATCGAAACGTTGTGCACCGAGGTCGCCCTGCATGACGACGAAGGCCAAATGAATGACGGCGTCGATTCCGGCGAAGTGCTGCGCCAAGTCGGTATCGCGCACATCGGCGCGCACGAATGCGAATCGCGGATGTGCGAATGTCGGTTTGACCCGATCCAGACCGACCACGGTGCGCACACCGCTTGCCGCCAGTAGTCGCGGCACCAAGATACGGCCGAGGTGTCCACTGCAACCGGTGACTAAGAGGCGCATGCGGCGTTTGCGGTGAAATGCGGCAAGACGGTCCGCGCCATGACGCGCAAGGATTCACGCACGGTGTCGCTCGGGCTGCCACCGGCGCCGATGGCGCATAGGAGATGATCGACCCCGGCGGCACGGTACTCGGCGAATTTTGCGCGGCAATGGGCCGGGTCGCCCGCGACAACCATGCCGAGTGTCTCTAGCACCGGCAGATTGATCGTCGCGGGAAACAAGGCGCGGAAGCTGCCGATGCGCCGATAGTATTCATAGCTCGCGTGTAATTTTTCCAGAATCGGTGTCGTGCGCCGTAGCAGCTCGCGATAAAACCACGTCGTATTCGTCTTGGCGATGGCGCGTGCCGCGGTCGCATCTTCCAAACAAAAAACGCCGAGCGTCATGCCAACACGCGGCGCTTGCGCGTGGCCATGCTCGTGCCACGCGGTGCGATAGCGCGCGATGTCCTCGCGCACCATAAACCACGGTTTAAACGGTCCGACCAGCACGCCGATGCCGAGCTGTGCCGCCAATAAAAAACTTTCCGGGCTGACCGCCGCCATCCACAGCGGTGGATGCGGGCGCTGGACAATATGCGGCAAGACCTCGATTGCATTTACCGTAAAGTGCTTGCCGGCGAATTGAATCGGGGCACCGGCAAAACTTTGCTGGATAATCGCGAGCGCTTCGCGCGTGAGTTCGCGGCTATCGGCCATATCGCGTCCGAACGCGGCGTATTCCTGGGGTGCGAAACCGCGGCCGAATCCAAATTCAAGCCGGCCGTGCGATAAAATATCGAGCGTTGCCAGGCGTTCGGCGACATGAAGCGGATGGTGATACGGCAGGGGTACGATGGCGTGACCAAGACGTAGGCGACGCGTGCGCTGCGATGCCGCCGCCAGAAATAGATCGGGTGCAGCGCTATGCGAGTACTCGCGCATGAAGTGGTGTTCGACGAACCAGGCGGTGCGAAAGCCGCACTCGTCCGCGACCTCCAGTTCCTCCAGCGTCTCGCGGTACACTTGGCTCTCGTTGCGACCGGCGAAGTCGGGCACTGCGAGCTCATAAAATAAATCGAAGTGCATGGCGCTAG
>CAZCAK010000228.1:0-3670 GCA_964496605.1 uncultured Acidiferrobacteraceae bacterium
CACATGCAAGAGCCCTTTAATATCGGCAACGAGCTACTGCCAATTACTGTCAGTATCGGCGTCGCGTTTTATCACGGGATTGAGATCGATGCCGATTCGCTGATCAAAAGCGCGGATAGCGCGCTCTATCGTGCCAAGGCCGGTGGGCGCGCGCGTTACGCCATCGCCGAAGGCATTGCCTCGGCGACGCCGGCGGTACGCCTATGAAGTGGGCGCTGGTAACCGCGGCGATTTTAGGATTTTTGTGGTTGCGCGTCGGGGGTGCGAGCGAGGTGCCCGCGATCGGGCAGCCGGCGCTGGACTTTAATCTGCCGGATCAGAACGGCAAACAACATCGCTTACAAGATTATCACGGGCGTTGGGTGGTGCTGTACTTCTATCCGAAAGACGACACGCCGGGGTGCACGCGCGAGGCCTGTAGTTTCCGTGACGATTTGCATAAGCTCACGGCGCTTGGCGCGCAAATTATTGGCATTAGTGTCGACGACACCCATTCACACGCGGAGTTTGCCCAGAAGTATCACTTGCCGTTTCCCTTGCTCGCCGATCGCGACGGCGCGATTGCGCAGGGTTACGGTGCATTGACCAATCTCGGCGTAGTGAAGTTTGCCAAGCGTTATACGTTTTTAATTGATCCGCAAGGCAAGATCGCCAAGATCTACCGCAAAGTCGACACCGCGCGTCACTCGCAAGAGATTATTGACGATCTCGCTAAGCTCAAAGGCTAGCGCGCGCGTTGCGCCGGCGCCGCCGCCGGCTCGACGCCCTGGCTGCGCAGGTAATCGTCGTAACTACCGTTGAAATTGACTACGCCGTTCGGCGTTAATTCGATAATGCGCGTCGCGAGCGACGAGACGAACTCGCGATCGTGACTGACGAAAATCAAGGTGCCGGGATAATTTTCCAGCGCCAGATTCAGCGCCTCGATCGATTCCATATCCAAGTGGTTCGTCGGCTCATCCATAACCAACACGTTCGGTCGCTGCAGCATGAGCTTGCCGAACAGCATGCGACCCTGCTCGCCGCCGGAAATAATCTTTACCGACTTGGTACTCTCGTCGCGCGAGAACAATAGGCGCCCGAGAATGCCGCGAATCGCCTGCTCGTCGTCGCGCGGCTTGGCCCATTGCGTCATCCAGTCGAATAAGTTCATATCGGTTGCAAAATCGGCCGCGTGATCTTGTGCGAAATAACCGATTTGCGCGTTCTCCGAAAGTTTCACGCGCCCGCGATCCGGTGCTAGATCCCCGACCAAGGTGCGCAATAGCGTCGACTTGCCGATGCCGTTTGGACCGATGACGGCGACGCGTTCGCCGACCTCCACCATGAGATTCAAACCGTTAAAGAGCGGTGTCGCGCCGAAGCCCTTACCGATGCCTTGCGCCTCAAGTGCGAGTCGATAAAGTTTCTTGTCTTGATCGAAGCGAATAAAAGGACTCATGCGGCTCGACGGCTTCACGTCTTCCAATTTGATTTTTTCGATTTGGCGCGCACGCGACGTCGCCTGTTTCGCCTTGGAGGCATTGGCGGAAAAGCGCGAGACGAAGGTCTGCAGCTCCGCGATTTGCGATTTCTTCTTCGCGTTCTCGGACAATAGGCGCTCGCGTACTTGCGTTGCCGCCGTCATATAGTCGTCGTAGTTGCCGGGATAGATGCGCAGCTCGCCGAAGTCGAGATCCGCCATGTGGGTGCATACGCGGTTTAAAAAGTGACGATCGTGCGAAATGATAATCATGGTGCTGGCGCGCGTATTGAGCATGTCTTCCAGCCAGCGGATGGTGTTGATGTCGAGATTATTGGTCGGCTCGTCCAGCAGCAAAATATCCGGATCGGAGAATAGGGCCTGTGCCAGTAATACGCGCAGCTTCCAGCCGGGCGCAATCGCGCTCATCGGGCCGGTATGTTGCTCGATCGGAATACCGACGCCGAGCAATAATTCACCGGCGCGCGATTCCGCAGTATAGCCATCGAGTTCGGCGAAGCGGCTTTCGAGGTCCGCCGCCTTCATGCCATCGGCGTCGCTCATTTCCGCCAGCGCATAAATGCGATCGCGTTCGCGCTTCACTTGCCATAGCTCCGCGTGACCCATGATGACCGTATCGAGCACGGTCTCGTGTTCAAACGCGAATTGATCTTGGCGCAGCTTGCCGACGCGTTCGTGTGCGTCGAGCGACACATTGCCCGAGGTTGGCGCGAGATCGCCGCCGAGGATTTTAATCAGTGTCGATTTGCCGCAGCCGTTCGCGCCGATGAGACCATAGCGATTGCCGTTGCCGAATTTGACCGAGACATTTTCGAATAGCGGCTTCGGACCGAACTGGACCGTAAGATTGGCGGTAGAAATCACAAGGCTTCCTAAATAAGGTAATTGACGACTAAAGGCACGACGGGCAGGGCCGATGTTGGGCGCGCATTGTCGCATAGTCGCGGCGCGACTGCGACCTTGCCGTGAAAACGGCGCCCTGTGCCGTACGCCACGGCCTGCTACAATCGCGCGCCATGTCGACCCGCACCGGATCATATTTGGAACAGCTGAATTTCGCTCATCGCTTTGCGCAACTACCGCGCGCGTTCTATACGCCGCTGCAGCCGACACCGTTGCCCGCGCCGTATCTCGTGAGCGCCAGCCCGGCCGCTGCGGCGCTGCTGGATCTGGACTTTAGCGAGACCACGCGGCGTGATTTCGCCGAATATTTCGCCGGCAATCGCCTGCTCCCCGGCACGGCACCGCTCGCGATGTTGTACGCCGGGCATCAGTTCGGTCATTACGTCTCGCAGCTAGGCGACGGCCGCGCAATCTTGCTCGGCGAGGTGCGTAATGGTCGCGGCGAATATTGGGATGTGCAGCTCAAGGGCGCGGGTCAAACGCCGTATTCGCGCGACGGCGACGGCCGCGCGGTATTGCGCTCGACCATTCGCGAATACCTTTGCTCCGAGGCGATGCATGCCTTAGGCATCCCGACGACGCGCGCGCTATGCATTGTCGGCAGCGACGAAGAGGTCTATCGCGAATCGATCGAAACGGCAGCGGTGCTGACGCGACTTTCGCCGTCGCATGTTCGCTTTGGTTCGTTCGAGGTATTTTTTTATCGCGCGCAACCGGAATCGATTGCGCAACTCGCCGATTACGTCGTGACCCATCACTTTCCGGAAATCGCACCCGGCCCTGAGCGTTACGTGCGCTGGTTCCAGGCGGTGGTGACGCGCACGGCGCGGTTAATGGCGCATTGGCAGGCGGTCGGCTTTTGTCACGGCGTCATGAACACCGACAATATGTCGATTCTGGGACTCACGTTCGATTACGGTCCGTTTGGTTTTATGGACGCGTACGACCCGCATCATATTTGCAATCACTCCGATTATCGTGGGCGCTACGCCTACGACGAACAACCGCAAATCGCGCTGTGGAATTTGGCGCGATTGGCGCAAGCGTTGACGCCGCTTATCCCCGCGGCGGAGGCGAATGCGGTGTTGGATACCTACGTTACGACCTTTGCGGCACATTACCTAACACTCATGCGCGCCAAGCTCGGCTTACTGGAATCGCGCCAAGACGATGTCGCACTGATCACCGACGCACTGGAGTTACTGCAGGCCAATCGCGCCGACTATACAATGTTCTGGCGCGCGCTCGGCAACTTCAAAACGGCGCATGGGGCACTTACGGGAC
>CAZCAK010000229.1:0-3646 GCA_964496605.1 uncultured Acidiferrobacteraceae bacterium
AACGCGGCCAAGCCATTGCTCTGGTCGGCTCTAGCGGTCGTTCGACTGGGCCGCATTTGCATTTTGAGGTGTTGCGGAATGAGCAGCAGATCGATCCCGCGCGTTTCCTGCATCCCGGCTAGCCTCTCCGGCTTTACGGGCTAATTGATCGACTTTGCGTCTTGGCCCGTTGTATTCAAGTCCACGGGCTTTTCCTCCATAATCCCGGCTTCTTTTTTCCGCGTATTCTCTTAAGGATCCATGGTCGCAAACGTCCTGAGCAAGCTCTTCGGTAGCCGTAACGATCGTTTAATAAAACAAATGGCGCGCGATGTTGCGCGCGTGAACGCGTTCGAGCCGGCGATCTCAGCGCTATCTGATACGGCACTGACGGCGAAGACCGCTGAGTTTCGCTCACGCCTAAACGAAGGCACGCCGCTGAATGACTTATTGCCGGAGGCGTTTGCAGTCGTGCGCGAAGCCGCGAAGCGCACGCTCGGGATGCGCCACTTCGATGTGCAATTGATCGGCGGCATGGTATTGCATCAAGGCAAGATCGCGGAGATGCGTACCGGCGAAGGCAAAACCTTGGTTGCGACCTTGGCGGTATATCTCAACGCCTTGCCGGGTAAAGGCGTGCACGTTGTGACCGTGAACGATTATCTCGCCCGGCGCGACGCGGAATGGATGGGGCGCATTTATCGTTTTTTAGGATTGACAGTGGGCGTCGTCGTGCCGGGCATGGATAGCGATGAAAAACGTGTCGCCTATGCCGCCGATATTACTTATGGCACAAATAACGAATACGGCTTCGATTACCTACGCGACAATATGGCGTTTCGCTGGGAAGACAAGGTGCAGCGCGCGCTGCACTTTGCGGTCGTCGACGAAGTCGATTCGATTTTGATCGACGAGGCGCGTACGCCGTTGATTATCTCTGGCCCGAGCGAAGACAGCAGTGAGTTGTACCAGAAGATCAATGCCATCGTGCCGAAGCTGCAGCGTCAGAAGGAAGAGAACGGCGCGGGCGATTACAGCGTCGACGAGAAAACACGCCAAGTGCATCTGACCGAGCAGGGGCACGAAACCGCTGAGGCATTATTAGCAAAAGCCGGTTTGCTGAGCGAGGGCGGCAATCTTTATGACGTCAGCAACATCGCCTTATTGCATCATTTGAATGCCGCCTTGCGCGCGCATGCGGTGTATCAACGCAATGTCGATTACATCGTCAAGGACAATCAAATCATCATTGTCGACGAATTCACTGGGCGCATGATGGTGGGACGTCGCTGGTCCGACGGTTTGCACCAGGCAGTCGAGGCGAAAGAGGGTGTGCGCGTACAAAACGAAAATCAGACGCTGGCCTCGATCACATTCCAAAATTATTTTCGTCTGTATCAAAAACTCTCCGGCATGACCGGCACGGCCGACACCGAGGCGTTCGAATTCCAACAAATTTATAATTTAGAAGTCGTAGTCATTCCGACGCATCGCCCGATGGTACGCAAGGACTTGGGCGATCAGGTGTATCGCACCGCGGCGGAGAAACACGACGCCATCATCGCCGATATCAAAGACTGCAATACGCGCGGCCAGCCGGTATTGGTCGGTACGGTATCGATCGAGAGCTCGGAACATTTATCGGGCTTGCTGCGCCAGCAACAAATTGCACATGAAGTATTGAACGCCAAGCAGCACGAGCGCGAGGCACATATTATCGCGCAGGCGGGCCGCCCGGGTGCTGTGACTATCGCTACCAATATGGCCGGCCGTGGCACCGACATCGTGCTCGGCGGTAATTTGGAAATGGAATTGCAGTTGAGCGAAGACGCTACGGCACAGACGCAAATCCGCGCCGATTGGCAACAACGCCACGATACCGTCTTGGCCGCCGGCGGCCTGCATGTCATCGGCACTGAACGACACGAGTCGCGTCGCATTGATAATCAGTTGCGCGGTCGTTCCGGGCGCCAGGGCGATCCCGGTTCGACGCGGTTCTATTTGTCGCTGCAAGATAATCTCATGCGTATCTTCGGTTCCGACCGCGTCTCGGGTTTGATGCAAAAGCTCGGCATGCAGGCGGGCGAGGCGATCGAACATCCTTGGGTCAGCCGCGCGATCGAAAACGCACAACGCAAGGTTGAGGGCCATAACTTCGATATCCGCAAGCAACTATTGGAATACGACGATGTTGCCAACGATCAACGCAAGGTCATCTACGAGCAGCGCAATAATCTCATGCAGGCGAGCGATATCTCGGCCAATATCGCCCTGATTCGTAACGACGTCGTCAATGCCGTAATCGACGCCCATGTGCCGCCGCAGAGCCTCGAAGAACAGTGGGATATTCCCGGCTTAGAGCAGGCCTTGGAACAGGAATTCGGTTTACGCATAGCGATCGGTAGCTGGTTGAAAGCGGAGCCGGAATTGCATGAAGAGCCGCTGCGCCAACGCATCGTGCAAGAGTTCGAGCGCACGCATCAAGAAAAGACCGCATTGATCGGCGAAGAGACCATGCGCCATTTCGAAAAAATGATGATGCTGCAAATTCTCGATACGCAATGGAAAGACCATCTTGCGGCGATGGATCACTTGCGGCAGGGCATTCATTTGCGCGGCTATGCGCAAAAGAATCCGAAACAGGAATACAAGCGCGAGGCGTTCGAGCTGTTTTCAAATATGCTCGATCGGATCAAACACGAAGTCATCGCCATGATCACGCGCGTGCAAATCCGCGAACAAAGCGAGGTCGAGGCCTTGGAGGCACGCCAACAGCGTACGCAGCCGATGCAATTCCAGCACCCGAGCGTGGCCGCCGAAGAAGAGGAGCAGGATGCCGACACCGCGGTCGCGGTGCAGCAAGTCGTGCGCAAGGCGCCCAAGGTTGGACGCAACGATCCTTGCCCCTGCGGTTCCGGCAAAAAATTCAAACAATGTCACGGTAAGTTGTCGTAACAATGGCCGTAGGTCTTGGGGAGTTACCGGTGCTGCATCCGGTTGCGGGCATTCGTTTAGGTACGGCCCGCGCGGGAATTCGGCGACCCGATCGCCGCGATTTGGTTCTGCTCGAGTGTGCGCCGGGCACGGTGGCAGCGGCGGTGTTCACGCGAAATCGTTTCTGCGCCGCGCCGGTTCTTATTGCCCAGAGACATCTTGCCGCAACCGCGCCGCGCGCATTACTCATTAATACCGGATTTGCCAATGCCGGTACCGGCGCCGAAGGCGAAGCCGATGCCTTAGGTTCGTGCACCGCGGCCGCAAAGGCGCTTAAAGTCGATACGGAACAAGTATTACCCTTCTCCACCGGCGTGATCGGCGAACGTTTACCGTTGGAAAAATTAACCGCCGGCTTACCGCAGTGCGTTGCGACGCTGGACGCCGACGGTTGGCGCGAAGCGGCTTACGGCATTATGACTACCGACACGGTGCCAAAGGCGTACTCGCGGCGATTCGATATTGAAGGGCGCGCGGTCACGATTACCGGTATCGCCAAAGGCTCGGGCATGATTCGCCCCGATATGGCGACCATGCTCGCCTTTCTTGCGACCGACGCGCAGCTATCGGCGACGCTACTGCAACGCTGTCTCGTAGCGGCGGTGGAGCAATCGTTCAATCGCATCACGGTCGATGGCGATACCTCGACCAACGACGCCTGTGTGCTGTTGGC
>CAZCAK010000230.1:0-3646 GCA_964496605.1 uncultured Acidiferrobacteraceae bacterium
GGGACCACTGTCGATAACGTCAAGCGTGATGTGGTCGGCACTGGCCGCGAGCTGAAGCTCAATGCGACCGTGCGGTGGTGTGAACTTGATCGCGTTCGACAAGAGATTGTCGACGATGGTCGCAAGCTTTTCCCGATCGCCGCGCAGGCGTACATAGCTCAGCTTCAATTCCATGGTGATTTGCTTTTTGAGCCACGCCGGTTTGTGTTGTTGCACCACCGCGGCAATGGTTTCGTTGAGCGCGACGTCGTCCCAACGCATAGCGTCGTTGCGTGTCTCGGCGAGATTAAAGTTGAGTAGGTCTTCAATCAGCTTTTGCAGGTGATGGCAATTGGTGTGCACGATATGCGCAATCTCGCGTTGAGTCGGATTGAGCTCGCCGACCACTTGCTCGCGCATGAGCTCCGCACCCTCGCGAATCGCCGACAACGGCGTCTTCAGCTCGTGCGAGACATGGCGCAGGAAATTTTTCTTGTCGGTCTCGAGTTCGCTCAAGCGGCTGCGCAACCACTCGAGGCGCGCACCCAATTGTTGTAAATCGCGCGGGCCGGCGACGTGCACCGGAAAGCGAAAGTCGCCGTCGCCAAGACGGCGAATGGCGCGGTCGATTTGACGAATCGGGCGCGAGATTAAAAAGGTAAAGACGGTGGCAAATAAAATCGCCAGCGGTACCACTGCAAACGCCTGCCAAAACAGTGTGCGCTCGGTGTTGCGCGCCTGGCGTCGCAGCTGATCGACGTCGCGTTCGATCGCGTGATTACCCGACTCGATGGCGGCGCGCGCGCTGTCGGTGAGGAAACTGAAACGGGCGCTGGCGGCGCGCCAGGTCGGTGTACGCGGAACGGCGCCGAGCAAGCCGACATACACCGCGTCTTCGTCGCGCTGTAATTGCTGCAATTGCCGGCGCGGCTCTGCATCCATTTCGAACTCGCTCAGTTTTTGCGCCGTTGCCTGGAAGCGACGATGCGATTCGCGATAGGCCTGAAAAAATCCTGGGTCGCCCAAGACCTCGAATTGCCGTGCCTGGCGTTCCATGGCCGTGACCTGCTGGAATAAAAACCAAGTGCCTTGTGTCGTTTGCGCCGCTTGATACACCACGCGCTGACTTTGTGCGCTCAAATGATTGAGATGGCGCGCGGCATTGGCGATGCCGATCACCAGCGGGACGAGAACGAACCCGAATCCCAACAGTACCAGGGTGAAAAACGAGCGCGGTTGATACCAGGACATAGGTGCTTCCTGCACGGGCGAGTCGGACCTTGACGCTTACCGGCGACGGTTATTGGTTTACTCCGGTGTATCGATCATACGCACTGTCGTCGCTAAACGTCGCGGACGAAAGTCGTAGGCGTCAACGGATGAACTCGCCGCTCAGATCGTGCGCGTCGCTTGCGCTGATTTTGACTTGCACCCGTTGTCCGACAGCGAGCGTCGACGGTGCTGCGAAGCGCACCACGCCATCGATTTCGGGCGCGTCCGCACTGCTGCGCCCGATCGCAACGCCGTCTTCGATCGCGTCGACTAGAACGGTGAGTTCACGACCGATTTTTTGGCGCAGCTTGTCGGCGCTAATGCGTTCTTGCAACGCCATGAAGCGGGCATGGCGTTCGTGTTTGATCGCATCCGGCACTGCATCCGGCAAATCGTTGGCGCGGGCACCGGCGACCGGCGAATACTCGAAACAACCGACGCGGTCGAGTTGCGCCGCTTCGAGGAAGTTTAAGAGTTGCTTGAAATCGTCTTCGGTCTCGCCGGGAAATCCGACAATAAACGTGCTGCGTAAGCTGATGTCGGGACAGATCTCACGCCAGGCCTTGATGCGTGTGAGATTGTCCTCGCTGCTGGCAGGGCGTTTCATCGCCTTCAGGATGCGCGGGCTGGCATGTTGCAACGGAACATCGAGATAGGGCAGGAGCTTGCCATCGCGCATGAGCGGAATCAGCTTATCGACATGGGGGTACGGATAGACGTAATGCAGCCGCACCCAAACACCGAGTTCGCCCAGCGCCGCGGCGAGTTCGTCGATGGCGGTTTTGAGCGGTCGCCCGTGCCAAAAACCCGGCCGATATTTGATGTCGACGCCGTAGGCGCTGGTGTCCTGTGAAATGACGAGCAGTTCCTTGACGCCAGCGGCGACTAAGCGCTCGGCTTCTGGTAAGACTTGATCAATCGGTCGGCTGACGAGATCGCCGCGCAGGGACGGGATGATGCAAAAGCTGCAACGGTGGTTGCAGCCTTCGGAAATTTTCAGATAGGCGTAATGCCGTGGTGTGAGCTTGATGCCTTGCGGCGGCAACAGGCTCTCGAATGGATCGTGGCGTGGCGGCAAATGCGTGTGCACCGCCTGCATCACCTCCGGCAGCGCATGGGGACCGGTGACGGCGAGCACTTGCGGATGCGTCGTCTTGACGATGTCGCCTTTTGCACCGAGGCAACCGGTGACAATGACGCGGCCGTTTTCGTTTAAGGCCTCGCCGATGGCGTCGAGCGACTCCTCGACCGCGGCGTCGATGAAGCCGCAGGTATTAACGATGACCAAATCCGCCGCTTCGTAGGTCGGCGCAACGGTGTAACCCTCGGCGCGCAATTGCGTCAGGATCTGCTCGGAGTCGACTAAAGCCTTGGGACAGCCGAGGCTGACGAAGCCGACTTTGGGCGGGGCTTTAGGCTTTGGGCGATGCTGCGACATAGGGTCGCGCATTATCGCCGCTCTGTCGGCGGCGAACAAATTTAAAAAAAGTAGCCCGCAGTTTTAATAAAAAAAGCGCCCCGCAGCCTTAAATAAAAAAGCGCCCCGCGTTTGGCGGGGCGTGCTCACCTCGCTGAGACTTTTATAGCGCTTCCATGAAAGCGACGAGGTCCTTTTTCTCTTTATCGGTCAACTTGGTTTGCAGCACCAAATTGAAAAACTCCACCGTGTCATCGAGCGTCAGCAGGCGGCCGTCGTGCAGATACGGCGGTGTGTCCTTGATGCCGCGCAGCGGGAAGGTCTTGAGCGGGCCTTGTTTGGTGGCGAACAAGCCGTCGGCCTTTTGATCGCGATAAAAGCGCTCGACCTGCAGGTCGTGCATGGTGTTATCGGTGTAGTACGGCGGGATATGGCAGGTGGCGCATTTGCCTTTTCCGAAGAACAAGTCTTGTCCACGTAGCTCTGCCGGCGACGCCTTGGTCGGGTCGAGTTTGCCGAAGATGTCGAGCTTCGGTGCCGGCGGGAACGCCAGGAGTTCTTGCATCTCCGCCATGGCGTGCACTTGGCTACCGCGTTCGAGAATATTCACACCCTTCTTGGTCGCAATGACTGGATCGCCATCGAAGTAGGCGGCGCGTTGTTCGAATTCGGTGAAGTCTTCGACGCTATGCAGTGCGCGCTGCGAACCGAACAGCTGCTGAATATTGACGCCGCGCAAGGCCGGCGTGTCGATGCGGCGGCGATGGTCTTGCGGTCGAATATCGCCCACCAAATGGGTCGCGGCGTTGGTGCTGCCGTTGGCGTGACAATCGAAGCACGCAACACCCTCGCTCGGCTTCACGGTGCGCCGGTCTTCCGTGGCATTGAATTGTTGTTGCGGAAAGCGCGTTACCAGTAAGCGCAGGCCTTCAAGATCTTTTGGATTCAAGATGCCGTTAAACAACTCGTAAAAGTTAT
>CAZCAK010000231.1:0-3618 GCA_964496605.1 uncultured Acidiferrobacteraceae bacterium
GTGGGATTGTCGACGCGAATGCGAAACAACATATAGTCGTCGCTGGTGCTGCCGGTGGTGCCACCGTTATCGAATGCGACGTACATGGCGGCATGCGTGGCATCGCCGACTAAATCAGTATCCGCGGCGCCAGCTTGGCTATCGCCCTGCGGGTCGAAATTGGTGCCGATCATAACCGGCACCCAACCGGTATTACCGGTAAGGCTAATGCTCGTCAGGGTATCGTTGTAATTCATCAATGTCGCCGCGTCGGCGAAAGACGCCGCTGTGACATCGCCGCTGTGGGTCTCCAAGGTCCAGTCGCCGCCGGCGCTGCTCGCACCGGTCAAATTGCTCGAGGCCGCGACATCGGCTTGGGTCGCGTGGGCGATTTCTTGAATGAAGCGTTCGCCGGCACTGCCCTGCGCAATATCGCAACCGTAAAGCAGTACATCGCCGTTCGGGGCCAAGGCTTGGCCGATGGCGGTCAAATCCGCGGCATGCGCGCTCAAATCATCGGCCGTATAACTTTGACCGCCGAGCATCAGAGTGCCATCGGTGCCGTGACTGATAATATGGATGGCATCGAGGTCGTGCCGTTCCGAAAGAACGCTTGCGATCTGCGCCAAGCCATCTTTGGTGCTATCGAGCAAAATAATTTCAACACCGGCACGTACGTCTTGCGCCAACGTTTGCCAATTGGTCACAGTGGTATCGATAAACGCGATTTCCCGTGGCGTTGTCGCCGTTACTGTCGCGACGCTGCGCTCGGGACTGATCTCGGTTGTGACTACTACCGGTTCGATCGTATGGCTCGTATCGACCGGCGCGTCGGTCTGGGTCGGCGTCGGTGTTGGCTCCGCGGTCGCCGTCGTTGCAGTCGCAAGCGCGGCGCCGTCAAACATTAAGCGCGGCTCTAGGGCTAGCGGTGCCGGCTTGCGGCGCGACGGTCCCTTACGTTTTGCTGTCGTCGGTTGAGACTTGGAACCATTACGCATAGAGCACCTTGCCGCGCTAACGCGCCGGCGGATTAAGCGCGACACGACCGCTCATGCCGGCAATTAATTCGGGGAATCGTCCGTTGATCGTCGCAACCAATTTTACCGACTGGCTCACCGGGTCGACGGTCGCACCGATACGCTTCACTTTCGCCGGGTAAGTTTTGCCGGTTTCGTCGATGCGCACCTGGAACGCATGGCCTGACTTTAGCCACGCAAGCCAGCGCGAAGGCACGATAAATTCGAGCTCCAATACGCTGTCATCGATAATTTCGAGAACGCTTTGTCCGGCCTGGACAAACTGTTGCTCACGGATCTTTTGCTCGGCAACACGGCCGGCGAACGGTGCATTTACATTGCACTTGGCGAGCACGGCCGACATGGCATCGACTTCGGCCTTATTTTTGTCGACTTCGATTTGCGATGAATCGAGCTCCAACTTGCCGATGGAGTTGAGTTCCGCCAACCGCTGATTCGCCTGCCACGTTTTCTCCGCGGCGGCGAGACTGGCTTTCGCCTTCTGTAATTGCGCCGATTGAATCGAACAATCGAAGGCGATCAATAACTGTCCTTGCTTAAACGACTCGCCTTCGCTCACGGGGATACGACTCACCTTGGCACCGATTTCCGCCGCAAGTGTGGTGTAACGTCGCGGCGCGAGCTGCGCGCGAATATCTTGCGGATTGAGCGAGGGATTAATTGCGGCGGAGGCATTCGGCGCCGCGATCGCGGTCGTCACCGGCGCACTGGAAAGCGGTTGGGCCGGGCGTAACGGCTCGGCCGCGAAGCCGACCACACCCCAAAGGAGCGCGATGGTCGTTAATATTTGGCGCCAGGGCCGCTGCATATTACTTCGCATTCGGTGCATCGGGACTCGGAAGCGCTCCCTGCTGCCAAGCCTCAAGCCCGCGCGCCACCGTCGCTGTTAACTCAGCAAGCGGCGTCGTTTGTACGCGACCGACATTCAATTCCATACCGAGTGTCGCCTGGAGACGGCTGGCGGCGGCGTGCGCTTGCGCCAAGGATTGATAGCGACGTAATAGGCTTAATATCGTCGTCGTGTTGTTCGCGACTTGTTCCAACTTGCTCACCGCTTGCGCACGTTCGCGATTGGCGACATGGCGATTGATTTGATCGTCGACGTTCCAGATCGCATCGGCGCGGACGTACTGTTGCCAAGCATTCGCGAATTGCAGGCGCGCCAGATGCACCTGTGCGATTACTGCCATTTGCATCGCCACGCGGCGCTGATCCGCCAAGGCGATGCCGGCGTTGGTCAAGCGGCGTTGATATGGCGCGGACAATAATCCAAACAGATTGTACGAGAGTTGAACACCGGTCTCGTTCCAATGATCGTGTACTAAATAACTATCGGTATCGTATTTGACGTCGTAGTTCAGCCGCAGCGTCGGGAACATTTTCACGATGGTCTTGCGTGCCTCGTCGTGCGCGATGCGGCTGTTATAAAACTGTTCGCGCAAGTCGGCGTTTTGCTTGATCGCAATCTCCTCCATGCGCTCGATCGGCGTATCGAGGATTTGCTTGCTTAGCATTTCGTTCGGTTCGACCACGACCAAGGAAATGCCCAAGGGCGCATTAACCAGTTGCGCCAATTCGACCCGCGCCGTGGACAGCTCCTGATCAATCGCCTCGAGTAGCCGCAGGTTCTCTAACAATTGACGTTGATAACGCAAACTTTCCAGAGGCGAGCGTAGGCGCTCCATCTCGGCAGTACGCGCGTCGTTTAGCGCACTTTCCGCCAAGGCCACGACGCTACGGACCTCGCCGCTCAATTTCTGCGCGCTGGCGGCGCGCCAAAATGCGATGCGCACATCTTGGATTAAGGTATGCATCGCTTTGCGACGACGTTCCGCAGCGATCAGTACACGGTCACCATTTTGCTTCGCGTTGTAATAACTTACGCCGAAGTCGAGTAAATTCCACGTAAGGCCGAGGTCGTACAGCGCGTGTTCGCGATCGCTGGAGATAAATGGATTGGCCAACGACGGTTCACCGGTCACGGAATCGATTGAGCGTGTGACGAGATCTTCACTGCGATGCGTATAACCGGCAGACGCCAGCCACTGCGGCAGCATATCGAGCTTGCTTAAATCCCATTGCTTGAGCGCAATCGCCTCTTCCATCATGCGCGCGCGGCGATCGAGGTTGTATTTCAGCGCACGCGCAATCGCTTCTTCGAGGCTAAGCGGCGCGGTAATCGGCTCGACACCCTCTTGTGCCGCGCGGCGATCGGCGGCACTGGTGTTAACCAGATCGTTTTCAGATACCGGTGATAGGCGCAGACTCGCGCAGCCCGACATCAATAATGTCGTGCTTACCAGAACGAGCATCGCCTTCCATGTATGGGTCACTGCAGTCTCCTACTGGAATGAAGGCCATTCTTATTAATACGCCCTAGATACCATCTAAATAAGCAAAAACAGTGCCCGCCGTCCCGATCGCTGTTAGGCGATACCTAAACGATAGATATAAGACCCGACTTTTACGCGCCATGGCCGAAACCGACGCAATAAAGGCGAATCGACTGCCGTAAAACGACGCGGAACCCCACTAAGGATAGAGCAGGCGTTAACGAGTAACGGTCGGTAGCGAATTATTTTTGCGAAGCGGACACGGCTGG
>CAZCAK010000232.1:0-3586 GCA_964496605.1 uncultured Acidiferrobacteraceae bacterium
TGAATTGCCGCGCGTCGTCCGCCTTCGGCGATGCTGCCGTGAATATGCGCACCGCCGCGATGCAGCGATTTGAAAGTGATCGGCCGATCTTTGGCGCCGGGCTTGGTCATGATAAATGGCGTATAGCTGCCGTCTTGCACCAGAACCGTATCGCCCGGTGCGACTCGGTCCGCAGCGTACTGCAAGGTGGCCCAGGGACGCGCCTCGTTGCCGGCGGCGCGATTGCTGCCGGATGCGGCGACAAAATAAGTCGCGGCGTCGGCGGCCAGGCTATGGCTCAATAGCAATGCCGCGCACAGCCGGTGCGCGGCACGGTAGGACATTCGATGCATGAAAACTTAAGGTGTTTTGATGGCGCGTAATTTAGTCGGCGCCGGCATCGGTAGCGCCGGCATTGTGTTGCCTAGCGTACCCCAGACGTAGTCGCTAAGACTAGCGGCATTGCAGAATCCACGTGCAGCGACGCCGCTGACATTGCACATATCGCTTTTGATGCGCGCCTCGTATGGCCAAGGCCATAGATTTTCGCTGGTGACGGTGTTGTAGCCGGAATCGCCGAACAGGCTGCCACTGGTGCCGATGCGTTGGGTCAATTGATTGCCAACCACGCCGACGCCGATACTATCGGTGCGCAACTGGCTCGGATTTTCAATGCGCGGGAGATACAGCAGGCCGTTGGTTAAGGGGTTATAGGTTTTTTCGCCAGCACTGCAGCCGCTGCCGCCGTTGGCGTTGCAATCGTTATTACTATGCGTGATACCCGGCCCGTGGAATGCATCGCCCTTATTTTTGTAGACGATGGAGTTGGTGACGGCGAGTGTCGCACCGGCGCTGGAATAATTGGCGAAGGCGTGGCCAGTCTGGGTATTGCCGACCATGACGTGATCCGCAACGACGTCGTGTTTGGCGCCATTAATCGTCACGCCGTCACCTTTGGCGTTCCACACCACGGTGTTTTCTAACCGCGCATCGGTCATGGCGAGGTTATCGTCATATCCGAAGCCGGTGCCGGTATTGTTCAAGGCGATACTGCCGACGGTGCGCGTGTGTTGATTTTTATTGGTCGATGAACCGTTGGAGACGTTATAAAATGCCGCTTCCCAATAGGTGTAGGTCAAATTGCTATCCAGGACGATGCTGTTCTGGATCTCGATGTTCGATGAGTTGTACAGCGTGATGCCAGCTTCGGGATTGCCGCCGCTGCCGTTGACCAAGCCCCAACCGCCGTCGTGGCGCGCGATGACGCGGCGCAATACGATCGAATCGGAATTGTAAACCACCATATTGTAACGACCGCCGAGACCATAGAGCCACGAATCTTCGATTAACAGGTGATGCGCCCCGGGCGAGAAATCATTGGTACCGATGTCGACATTGGTGACATTGCCTTCGGTACGGCCGCCCTGAAACGCGCAGCGCAGGAATTTGATGTGATGGCCGACAATGGACTTATCGTAGCTGGTACCGGTGGTGTCCCACTTGAGACCTTCGAATTGTAAGTAACTCACCGGCGTCGGACCGGCGCTGCCGCTATAAAGGTTGAAGCCGACCTTGATCGTAACGCCGCCATCGGTTTCGGCACGAATAATATTGTACTTGCCGCTCACGCCGGAACGCAGCGCGGCGTATGTAATTTCGTCCTTGGCGTTGGAATAGGTGCCGCTTTTAATAATGAGCGTATCGCCGCCGGCAGTGCTCATCAGCGCGGTGCCGCTGCTGATGTATTTTTTAGCGCTGGTGGTCGATAGACCGGTACCGGTATCGACGGTCATCGCGGCATCGACGTAAATCGTTTTGGCGAAGACCGGTGCGGAAAATAACGCGGCGCCCAGCGCTGCCAGGACGCGATAACGATATTCGAATGAAAAGACTTGATCGGTCACGCCTAATCCCCTGGTGAACGTGATTACTGGACTTGAACGGTAATGGAATCGGACAGCACGGAGTTTACGCTGGTATCGCTGCTTTCGGCACTGACTGCAATATATACCGTGCTGCCGATTGCGCCCAGTGTTGTCGGCGCGACCTCATAGGTATGCGGTACGGTACCATTGGTGTCGGCGGCAACCGTAGCCAGAGACCGCGATGCCGTGGTCACCGTCGATGATGTATCCGAATAAATATGATATTGCGAAAGCCGGGTATCGTTCACCGGATTCCAGCACAGAATATAATTGCCGCTAGCCGCCGCCGGTACCGTGGTGAAGGTCCAACTATAAGACGTACCTAAGCGATTGCCTTGGGTATCAGTGGCGCTGCCGTCGAGGGTCGCGGTGTACGTGGTGTTGGCGGCAAACGGCGTTTGCGGAGTGAATGTCGCTGTCTGACTGGCGTAGATCACCGTGCCCATGACGTTGCCGGTGCTGTTGCTGACGTGAAACGCGGTTTGCACCGAGCTTGCGTTCATAGCGTTGGTGAAGCTGATCGTCACCGTGTCGGCGGCAGCGACGCAGCTGTCTTTGTCCGCCGGCGCGACGCTGGCGATGCCCGGGATGCTGGTGCCGCTGGAACTAGTGGAGCCGGAGCTGCTCGAACCGGGTTGCAGACCGGTGGTGCTGCTGCTACTGCCGCTGCCACCGGCGCCCCCACCACCGCCACAAGCGGAGACTGAAACTACCATGAAAAGGCAAACACCGAATTTGGCCATTGTCGGCCGCGACTTAGTTGTTATCATTATGTCTCAATGCAATTCCAGTGGTTCTATGAGTTACAGTAGTGACAACGGCCTCAAGCGCAAAGGCGCCGCGGATTAGCGCACAATAAGCGCCGATCAATGGTTGGCGGGTGTCCTGCATTCAACTAAAACGTTCAAATAAATCTTCATAACCGCGATGCGAGCCGTTTCGACCGATTTGTTTCATCTCTTTTTAACCCTGCCGTTCTATTTTTTGCTTGCCGGCGCCTGGCTCACGTTCGCCACGTTTCGCGGCCGTGCACCGGCTTGGCATCGATATCGCTTCGCATTTCTCGCGTTCACGTTATTGACCTACGGCGCGTCCATCCCCGCGGCGACGAATGCGGTGCGACGCCAAATTGAATCCTGGTACCCGATCGCACCGCCGATCGAGACCGCCCGCGCGCAACGGCCGGTGATTATCACGCTCACGGCTGGCTGGATGCGGATTACGCCGAACGGCTACGAGGCACATTTGGGTGAACCGGGGTGGGAGCGCACCTGGGCGGCGGTGGCGCTGTGGGAGCGGATCGGTGGCACCATCATGTTTGTCGGTGCACCCAATCGCGATCACAAAGATTCGGCCGCGGCGGCGATGGCGCGCGTCGCGATGAAGCTCGGTGTACCGAAAGACAAAATTATTATCGAAACCGAATCCCTGAATACGCACGAGAACATCCTGTTCGCAAAACCGCTATTGCCGTCTGGCGCAAAGCCGATTTATCTCATCACCAGCGCCTTGCAAATGCCGCGCGCCTACGACGTTGCGCGCCATGAGGGGCTAGCGGTGATTCCCTACGCCGTCGATCCGATCGCGCAAGCGCACACCGAGTGGCAGGACTGGGTGCCGAACAATAACGCGCCGCAGGAATGGGAAAGCATGTTGCACGAGATGCTCGGCATTCTGGCCTA
>CAZCAK010000233.1:0-3585 GCA_964496605.1 uncultured Acidiferrobacteraceae bacterium
TAACAAATAACGGCGAGATCCTAATGACGCAAAGGAAGACCGAGTACCGCGGTAAAGTCATCGACGTTTACCTGCAGGAGTTTGAATTCCCAAACGGCACGCGCGGCGAAATGGAAGTGGTCGATCATCCGGGCGGCGCGGCGGTGGCGGCGGTGAATACACGCAAGGAAATTTGTTTGATCAAACAATACCGCCATCTATTCGATCGCTGGTTCTGGGAGCTGCCTGCGGGCAAGCGCGATGGCAACGAAGAT
Source organism: uncultured Acidiferrobacteraceae bacterium (assembly GCA_964496605.1). GTDB lineage: Bacteria > Pseudomonadota > Gammaproteobacteria > Acidiferrobacterales > CAZCAK01 > CAZCAK01. The sequence goes on from CAZCAK010000233.1 coordinate 255, forward strand.
CCGCTCATTACCGCGAAGCGCGAGCTGGAGGAAGAGACCGGCGTGCGTGCAAATTGTTGGAGCGAGCTCGGTGCGATGTATTCCTCGCCCGGTGTCTTCAACGAAGTCGTGCATCTTTATTTTGCGCGCGATCTCAGCCATGGCACGGCACATACCGATACGCACGAAAGTTTGAGCGTGCATTGGATACCATTAGAAGATGCATTGCGCATGGCACACAGCGGCGAAATCGACGACGCAAAAACGGTGGTCGCATTGATGCGGTTGCCGCCGCAATAGTCGAGGTTTACGACATCGCGCGACAACTCGACGGATTGCGCGCTGCCGGTGCGCAGGCATATTCTCATGCCATCATCGACATTCGGTTCACCTTCAAGGAGGACCTATGGCACTTCAGCTTGGCGACGTCGCGCCTGATTTCATTGCCGATTCGACGCAAGGCCAAATCCGGTTTCATCAATGGCTCGGCAATAGTTGGGGCATTCTGTTTTCACATCCGAAGGACTTCACCCCGGTCTGTACCACGGAGCTTGGCGAGGTCGCGCGCTTAAAGCCCGAGTTCGAGCAACGCAATGTCAAAGTCGCGGGCTTAAGCGTCGATCCGCTTAAAGATCACGCCGCGTGGGCCGGCGACATCGAAGAGACACAAGGCTACGCGCTAAATTTTCCGCTCATTGCCGATCCCGAGCGCAAGATCGCAAATCTTTACGGCATGATTCACCCGAACGCGAGCGACACCTTGACGGTACGTTCGGTGTTTGTCATTGGACCGGATAAGAAAATCAAACTTACGCTGACCTATCCCGCGAGCACCGGGCGCAATTTCGATGAGCTATTGCGTTCGATCGATTCGTTGCAGCTTACGGCGAGACATAGCGTCGCAACACCGGCGAATTGGACGCAGGGTAACGATGTCATTATCGTACCGTCGCTATCGGACGAGCAGGCGAAGGGAAAATTCCCGGGCGGCTGGCGCACGTTGAAGCCTTACTTGCGCATGGTGGCGCAGCCGAAATAGTGCAGGCGGTGTTGTTGAGGATCGCTGCGCGCTGCGCCATCTATAAGTGATTCGCGTAGGCGCGCGATGCGGCCCCGCTGTTTAGGATTCCGTGTTTGTAGGGTGCGCATCGCGCACCAGTCGGGATGTCAGACGATTCCCAAAATGTCACTAGGGAATGTCACTAGGGTAAGGCACGCCACGTGCACCATTCATTGCGGAATTCCCCGGCGGCTATTGTCATCTAACTCCGGCACACGCCGCTGATGCTGTGTTATTCTGCGGTCTTGCACGATCGCCGCAGAAAAATTGCATGACCCTCATCCAAGGCGTATTGCTTCTCGTTGCCGCGGTACTCATCGTGCCGCTATCGAAGCGTCTTGGCCTCGGCACGGTGCTCGGTTTCTTGATCGCCGGCGCGCTGCTCGGCCCCGCCGGTTTTGGTCTTATTCCCAATGTCGAAAGCATTTTGCACTTCGCCGAACTGGGCGTGGTGTTATTGTTGTTCATTATCGGTTTAGAGCTGCAGCCGAGCCGCTTGTTGGCTTTGCGTAAATCGATTTTTGGCCTCGGCGCCGCGCAAGTCGGCATTACCGGCGGCGTCATCGCTGCGCTGGCACTGCTCTTCGGTATCGCAACGGTGCCGGCGATCTTGATCGGTGTCGTATTATCGTTTTCTTCCACGGCGTTTGCATTGCAATTACTCGGCGAGCGCAGCGCGTTAACCACGCATTACGGCCGCAGCGCATTTGCGATCCTATTATTTCAAGACTTGGCGGCGATACCGCTATTGGCTTTGATTCCACTGCTGTCGCCACAGACCGATCATCAAGCGTTTCAGCTTTGGCCATTCGTGCGCGCGATTGTGACCGTTGCCGCCGTCGTCGTCGGTGGACGGTATTTATTGCGGCCATTCTTTCGCGTCGTCGCCGCCACTGATACCGCGGAAATTTTTACCGCCGCCTCGCTGCTGGTTGTGATGGGCACGGCGCTCATGTTGCAACAAGTCGGGTTCTCGATGGCGTTAGGCTCGTTCGTTGCCGGCGTGCTGCTCGCCGATTCGGAATATCGCCACGAGCTCGAAGCCGATATCGAGCCGTTTAAGGGCCTACTGCTGGGCCTATTTTTTATGGCGGTGGGCATGGGACTTAATCTTGCACTCGTGGTCGCGCAGCCGCTGTTAGTTTTAGGTCTGGTGCTCGCGCTTTTGCTCATCAAGGCGGCGGTGCTGTACGGCATCGGGCGTCTCAGCGGTCATCCGCCGCAGTCGGCGTTGCCGCTCGGGTTATTCCTATCGCAAGGCGGTGAATTTGCGTTTGTCTTATTTGCCGCCGCCTCTGATCGCCACGTGTTGCCGACCAACTTCAGCGAGTTATTTGTCGTGGTCGTATCTTTATCGATGGCGGCGACACCGCTTTTATTATTCGCGTTCGATCGCGTCAAACGCGAGACCGCCGAACCGGCGCGGCCGTTCGATCATATCGAGGAACAAGAAAATCCCGTCATCATTGCCGGTTTCGGACGCTTCGGGCAAATCGTCGCGCGCTTATTGCGTGTGAAAAAGATCCCGTTCACGGCTTTGGAGGCGAGTTTTGAGCAAGTCGATTTCGTGCGCCGATTCGGCAATAAGATTTATTTCGGCGACGCCTCGCGTCTCGAAATGTTACGCGCGGCCAAGGCCGACAAGGCAAAGTTATTTGTCTTGGCGATCGACGATGTCGCGGCCTCGATCAAGACCGCGGAAATGGTCAAGCGGCATTATCCCAATTTGAAAATTTATGCGCGCGCACGCAATCGCTTCCATACCTACCAACTGATGGACATCGGAGTCGATAAAATCGTACGCGAGACGTTTCATTCGAGCCTAATGCTGAGTAAAGATGTTTTACGTGACCTCGGGTTTCCGGAGCACGATATTGAAACCACGGTCGAGAAATTCAAACGCCACGACGAGGCGCTGATCGAGCGCCAGCACCTAGTGCATCAAGACGAGGCGCAATTGATCGCAACCTCGAAGCAAGCCGCGGAAGAGCTGCAGGGTTTATTCGAAGAAGACGTTGATGTTGAGCAACGTCCGTAAAATTATCGCGGGGAGAACGTCAGGCACTCCACTTCATCGCTGCCGTAGCCGACATTAATACTGGACGCGCCGCATTCGTAGTCGTCGTTATATTTGCAACCGCTGACCTTGCAGGCGCCGACACCGGCCTTATTGCCGTTGCTATGCGTATGCGGGCTGGAGTCGAAGTAGGTGTCGCAACCGGGATGCATGCCGTCGCCGACGGTGATAGCGCGCGCGCAGCATTGATCGTCGATGTTGTAAGCACATTCGTT
>CAZCAK010000234.1:0-3551 GCA_964496605.1 uncultured Acidiferrobacteraceae bacterium
CGTATTAGCTTGCGCCTGGGCCGAGGACATCAGGCCGAAGCCGACCAATACAACCGCTAACCGTAACCACTGCATATGCACCCCCGTTTAATTCGCGCATTGCAACCCCGTTATTGCAGATGCGTAATTTCCTGCACCGGCTCGATCAACATTGGGCCGGCGTGAAGATATTGCGTTGTGCGACGTTTCGCCTCGATATCGTTATATATATGCGTCGCCTGCTGATCGTTTAATCCCAGAAAGCGCGCCAACTCCGCCGCCGGTACGCGATGGTTATGCGCCCATAGCGCGATATCCATTTTTTCGTGCGGCAGCGCGAAGTAAAACTCGTCCTGCCCTTGCGGCAAGCTATAGGTATCGGTGGTCGGTCGCGCGCTGCAAATTTGCGGCGGCAATCCGAGAAAGCGTGCCAAGGCGTAAACCTGGGTCTTATATAAGTGCGCGATCGGTTTGATATCGGCCGAGCCGTCGCCGTTCTTTACAAAAAAGCCTTGGTCGTATTCCAGACGATTCGGCGTCCCGATAACCGCATAGTGCAGACGATCGGCATGGAAGTATTCGATCGTCTTGCGAATGCGTTGCTTATAATTCGTCGCCGCGACGATTTGTAGATATTGTTTGTGATCGAGGCGCCGCTCCAAGGTCTCACCCTGCGGTGACTGCACCACAAGCTTAAAGAAATTCAGACCGCCGTTGATACCGCCGCTGATGACCAATTTATTCTTCCAGGCCTCAGTGTATTGCGGAAACACTTCGCGAATCGCCTCGTCGCGCCAACGATAACAACCGAGGGCTTGCAATACCGGTGCAATATCGTGCTTGAGATATTCGATGCCGAGGTGCTCCGCAACCAAGCGCCCCAGGTCCTCGCTCTTTTCCGACGAATCGCGTTCCGGCAATAACAGCCCGAACACCTTCTTGGGACCGAACGCCCGTACCGCCAAGGCGCCCGACACTGAACTGTCGATACCGCCGGACAAGGCGATGATGACGCCGCGGCGGCGCAGACTGGTCGCAACGATTTCGACCATGCGGCGCGAGATCTTTTCGACTTCTTTACTCAGATCGAGATCCAAGATCTTTTCATTCAATACCGATGCCATACCGTTAATTTTCCTTAGGTTTCCTTATTTCTGGAGTCCTAATAATGCATAAACACGGCGGGCGCGGCTAGCATCGCGGCAAAATACGGACGAGTGGTATATCGTTCGATGTGCAGGCGATTAAGCGAAAAGCGATCGAGGCGCCGATACTTATTAATACCCGGGAAATAGCCGACGCCAAAGTCATAGCCGGCATCCGCCGCCGCCCGCATCACCGCCGGGTTCACCGCGCCATCGGGGTAGGAGACGGCGTTACAGGGGCGGCCCAATTGCCGTTCCAGCTCCTGCTTTGACTCCGCCAGCTCGGCGTCGAGCAAGGCCGGTGTTACTTGGGTTAATAAAGGATGCGATACCGTATGTGAGCCGAACTCCATGCCGCCGGCGGCCATTTCGCGCACCTGTGCCCAATTCAGCGGCCGGCTAAGCGGCAGCTCGGTATCATTGTCAGGCGCCAATTGCGCCCGCACTTGTTCGATCGCGGCGCGGCGCACCGCGTCGGGCACGCCCTTCAATTGACGCAAAAATGCGTCCGCCTGGCCTCGGCGCCCGCCTACTTCCGGCGCCAAAGACAGGGTCGTATCAAGGGCGTCGATGCGCACCGTGGACCGCGTCGCGCGCACAAACCAGTGCACCGCGGCATCGAACCAGAAAACCGTCTCGCCGCCGATATAATCGGTCGATATAAAGAATGTCGCCGGTACGCCCAAGTCGCGCAAAATCGGGAATGCGCAGCGGTAATTGTCTTCGAATCCATCATCGAAGGTGACGATGATCGGCCGCGGCGGCAAGGCCTCGCCGCCCGCCAGCGCCACCTGCAATTGCGCAAACGTCATGGGCGTAAAGCGCCGCTGGATAAATTGCATTTGCCAGGCAAAGTCTTCGCTCGACGCACTGACGAGCTCGGCATCAAAGGCGAAATCCGCGTCGATCGGCCGATCCAACACGCGGTGATACGCTAGGATCGTGAGCTCGCTGGCGAAGCCGCGCGCACTGATGAGGGCCGCGGGGATGTTCGCCGCGCACAATAGGCGCGCCAGCAAGGCCTTGCGCGAGCCGATATTAAGCATTGGGTTTTAGGCGCCGCTTTAGGGCGCGCGCCCACCTCTCGATCCGAAACTTCAGCGAATTGCGCTGCAACACCCACCACAGCATCTCGGTCTCGCGGGTCGCCAAGGTGCGCTTGTACTGCGAGTCGCCGCCCATGAAGTCATAAATGCGAATGCCCTGCGCCAGGCAGTACTCGATCGCGAGACAATGCGCCACAAGTCCCGGGCTCGCCTTGGGATCGATGCCGTCGTAATTGAATCCAGACTGATAGTGATACAAGTGGCCGCGATAGACGAAGTTGTAGAAATAGCCGATGACACTATCGCCGGCGCTGATTTTAAGAAGCTGTATTTCGCCACGGTCGAACGCGCGCTCGACCAGACGCAGATGAAAGCGCTCGAATTGTTCGTTGGCGAATGCCCCCGGCAACCCACGCGCGGTCCAGTGCGCCTGATGCAATTGCTTCAGCGCCAGCAAATAATCCCGCGCCTGTAGCGCCGTCTCGGCGGCATGCACCGCAAACGCGCCGAGCTTTCCGATCTGCGTCATGCGTTGCTTAATTTGATAGCGAAATTTCTTGTTCTTCGCCGAGAGGTACGGCAGGTACTGCATGCCGGCGGCGCGGATCTCGTCGAGCGCGATGTAATACGAGCGGCTCGCGCCCTTGGCCGTCAATTGCATACCTACCGGTGTAGAGGGCGTTGCATAAGCGCGATCGACACCGCCGAGATAAATCTCCTCCACCGCGCTATTCGCCGCGAGAAAGGCGCATGCCGCCGCCAGAGCTGCCGGTGCCCGACCGTGTTCGGCCAAGAGGCCGTTATATTCGATGGTGAGATCATCGAATTGCGCCAGACCGGTTTCATGCAATAAGGCCGCGTGTGCGCGCACGATGCCGTGACGGCGCAACTCCGTATGCGCAAAAATACCCAGCGCCACGACGCGATCTTGCTCGCGTACCGTTAGTAATCGCAGCGTCACGCTAGATGGAACGCAGGCGAGCCAATTTTCGATCCAGCGCCAGGAAGTAAAGAACGAGGCCGGTGCACGCGTCTCTAATTCTTGCCACAGCGCCGCTAATACCGAGGGCACCGGCAACTCGTCATAAGTGACTTGTAACGACGCATCTGTCGCGGGCATTTCGTTCATGGCACTCGATTCGCTCACTATCGCCGTCATGATGATCGACTATGCGCTCGAGTCGACGCCGTCAGCGCTGTTGCCGGTGTGGGTGATGGCGTCAGGCGTCGTCGCCTGGATCGTCATCAGGCGGCGACAGGTCGCGAAGGTCTAAGGCACGCAGCGGTCTTGCAGTGTGTGGGCGCTTGGCGCGTTTGGGTTGCTGCCGCGCGTGAAGTCGTCCACCAAAGGTGAAGGCCACGAGCGCCGCTATTTCTACGG
>CAZCAK010000235.1:0-3535 GCA_964496605.1 uncultured Acidiferrobacteraceae bacterium
GGCGACGAGTTCGCCCAATGCCTCTTCCGTTTGCGACTTTAATAAGTGCGTGCGCGCGAGAATATCATCGAAGAACGATGCGCCATGCGTACGCAAATCGTCGAACACGCGCTGTGCATTGGCATTGAGCGCCATCGGTTCGGCATTGGCATCGAGCCAGATCGCGGCGTTGGCGCGCGTGAGTAATGCAATCGGCGTTGCGCGTACCGGTCCGCCGCGCGGTGTATCGTCGCGCGTCGCGCGGCGCAACCATAGCACGCGTCCCGCGAGACACAGCTGATCCAACCATTGCGGGTCGTAATCCTGTAAGCGCGCCGGCAGGATATCGCCTTCCCATGCGACCGCGGCGGCGGCGAAGCCCTCGAGTTGTTGCAAGCTGGAAAATAAGGATTGTGCGCCCTCTGCCTTCGGTGCGCGCGTGATGCCTTGCCAATCGAATAGGAAACGCAGGAAATCTTGCGTGGTGACCGGCTCGATCTCGGCGCGCAGGCGCTGCACGGTGTAGCGGTGAATGCGCGCGAGTAAGCGCCGCTCGCACCATTCTTCTTCCGCGCTCGCATCACGTCCGGGGGTAAAGTGCCCTCGCAAGGCGAAGCCCTCGCCTTCGAGCACTAATAACGCGCTTTGTATTTCGTTGAGCGCGAGCGGCAATGACGCCGCGAGTTGTGTCGGCGTTACCGGACCGAGGCCCTGTAAACGGCCGCGCAGGATTTCAGCGATCGCGGCAACGCGTGCATCTTCATGCGTCTCATATCCTGGCGGCGCGCTGATCGGCGGCGTTAATATCGCCGCGGGCAATAAAAATTGCCAACGTGCGAGCTGTTCCGCCGCGACCCACAGCGTCCGATCGTCCACCATCAGTTGCGTTGCCCGTCGCGCCTGCGCCAACGTTCGCAGATCCTTATTCCAGGGCTGCGCCTCGGTGGCAGTCGCGGCCGTCAATAAGAGCAGGGCGTCGTGGACTTCGTCGGCACTTTCCGGCGCCGGCCAAACTTCCTCGCGCACGCGCACAATCGCCTCGGCATCGAGCTGGCCAAAATCGGCCGCGGTTTGCGGATCGAGCCAACGTCGACTCATGACGGCTTGTGTGCGTCGTTCTTCCAGCGGCGCATCGTCAAGGAAGGCGTAAGGTTGCGCGCCCAAGATTTCCGCGGCGAGCGGCGAGGGCTGCGGCAAATCGCGCGCGATGACATTCACCGCGCCGCGTTCGATGTCGCGCAGTAATTGCAGGAAGCCATCGATATCCATAGCCTCGTGCAGGCTGTCGACAATCGTTTGATTAACCAGCGGATGGTCAGGGATCTCGCGCGGACCGGAGAGATTTTCCGCGCAGGCGATTTGATCGGGAAATACCACCGCGATTAAATCCTCCGCCTCCATGCGCTGCAGCGGCGCCGGTAATTTTTTACCGGAGCGAAAGCGCGGCACCGCGAGCGCGATATTGGCGTTCCAGCGCCACCGGGCGGTGAATAGCGGTGCGTCGAGCAGCGCCTGAATCAATACGTCACGTGCGCTGGCGCTATGGAGATAACGCGCAACGTCTTCCAAAGGAAAGCTATGCGTCTCGCCAAGACTCAATACGATCGCATCGTCGGTCGCCGCGGCTTGCAGCTCGAAATTAAATTGACGACAAAAACGCTTGCGCAGCGCCAGGCCCCAAGCGCGGTTGATGCGCGACCCAAACGGCGCATGAATTACCAATTGCATGCCGCCGGATTCGTCGAAGAAGCGCTCAAAGACGATGCAGTCTTGAGTCGGCAGCGTGCCAAGCACCGCCTTGGCGGCGCCGAGGTAATCCACGATCTGGTGCGCCGCGGTTGCGCTCAATCGATATTCGAGCTCCAACCATACGCGTGTCGCCTCCAGACTCGGCGCATCGACCGCGTGTAGATGCGCGCTCAATTGCGCGCGCAACTGCGATACCGCACGCGATAACTCGTCGCTGCGTGCCGGCGCCTCGCCGAGCCAGAACGGAATGCTCGGCGGTTGACCGTGCGCATCTTCGACGCGCACGCGACCGCTCTCGACGCGCAAGATACGAAACGAACTATTGCCTAATTGAAAGATATCGCCGGCGAGGCTTTCGACTGCAAAGTCTTCGTTGAGCGTGCCGACAAACGTACCGGCGGGTTCCAAAATCACTTGATAGTCGGCGTTGTCCGGGATTGCGCCGCCGGACGTGAGCGCGATCATGCGCGCACCGCGCCGCGCCTTCAGTTCTTGATTGACCGCGTCGCGATGCAGGTAAGTCGCGCGGCGTCCGCGGCGCGTAGAGAAGCCGTCGCTTAACATGCGCACCACGGCGTTAAATTCATCACGTGTTAAATCGCGATAGGGATACGCGCGTGTCACTAAACGAAATAACGCGTCCTCACCGTAATCGCGTGCGGCAAGTTCCGCGACGATCTGTTGTGCCAAGACGTCGAGCGGCTTTGGCGGTACGCGTAAGATATCGAGCTGCCCGCTGCGTACCGCGTGCAGTAACGCCGCGCAGTCGACGAGTTCATCGCGCGTCAATGGGAATAAGCGGCCTTTGGGCGTACCGGTCACGGCGTGATTGGCGCGGCCGACGCGCTGTAAGAAAGCGTTAATGCGCCGCGGCGAAGCGAGCTGGCACACGAGATCGACATCGCCGATATCGATGCCGAGTTCCAGCGATGCCGTCGCGACCAAGGCCTTGAGCGTGCCGGCCTTTAGCCGCTGCTCGGCATCGAGTCGTTTTTCCTTGGACAGACTACCGTGATGCGCCGCGACATTGGTCTCGCCGACGCGCTCGCTCAAGTGTCGTGTCACGCGTTCGGCCATGCGCCGGGTGTTGACGAATACGAGTGTCGTTTTGTGTTCGCCGATGAGCTGTGCGATGCGATCGTAGACTTGCTCCCAAACTTCGTGCGACATCACCGCTTCTAATGGCGACGGCGGCAACTCCAAGGCGAGGTCGCGCGGGCGTTGATGACCAGCATCGACGATGGTGCAGTGCGCAATATCGCGCGTGCCGATTAAAAACTGTGCGACGTCGGTTAGGGGTTTTTGCGTGGCGGAAACGCCGATGCGTTGCAATGGATGCGGAGTCAGTGCCGCCAGCCGCTCCAGCGATAAGGCGAGGTGCGCGCCGCGCTTGCTTTCGGCGACGGCGTGAATTTCGTCGACGATCACGCGGCGCACATTCGCCAGCATTTCGCGTCCGGACGCGCTGGTGAGTAGTAAATATAAAGACTCGGGCGTGGTGACCAAAATATGCGGCGGTTGTTTGCGCATGCGTGTGCGCTCGCCGGGTGTGGTATCGCCGGTGCGCACTTGCACGCGGATTTCGCTCGGGTGCTGACCTTGTTCTGCGAGCAACTGCGCGATGCCGCTTAAGGGCAATTGCAGGTTGCGTTCGATGTCATTCGACAGCGCCTTGAGCGGCGAGACGTACACCACCTGCGTTTCGTCGGCGAGCGTGCCGGCGAGCGCGGCGCGCACCAATTCATCGATGACGCCGAGAAACGCCGCGAGCGTCTTACCGGAACCGGTCGGCGCGGCGAGCAGTGTA
>CAZCAK010000236.1:0-3530 GCA_964496605.1 uncultured Acidiferrobacteraceae bacterium
GCTGGCGAAGAACGCCAACACGTGGTTTGCACGACATCTTCGAGCGGACCGCGCTGCGCCAGCCAGTTGCGCGCGCTATCGAATAGCGCCGGTTGTGCGCGGCGGAAGCGGTAGATTGACTGTTTCTCGTCGCCGACTAATAACACGCTGCGGTTGCCGCGCGGGTCTGCGGCGATGGCCTCCAGGAGCGGAACGAGTAGGCGCCACTGGGTTGGATTCGTATCTTGAAACTCGTCGACCAGAATATGTTGGAGGCGACGGTCGAGCTTATATTGCACCCATTCGGCGTGCTCGCTATGGCTCAGCAGCCGATAAGCGTGCCACTCGAGGTCGGCAAAATCTAAGACGTTCCGCTCACGTTTCAACGCGGTATAGCAATCCAACAGCTGCATGCCGGCCTTATACCAGTCTTGCGCGCGCACGAGCGTGGCTTGTGCCAGACGGTGGACATGTTGTGCGCGCACCGTTTCCGCCAGCGCGGCATGTAATGTTTGGAGTCGCGTCGCTTCTGTCGGCGAAAGAACACGCAATAGGGGCTTGCTCAAATCGCGGACGCTCAGATCCCCCTTGAGAAAAATACGATCGAGTGTGTCGTCCTCTGTTAGCGGTGCGCCGACCCGTGCCTGAATGGCGGCGACGGCGTCGCGATGAAACGCAATATCATGGCGCGTAATTAAATCGGCGTATTCACGCAGTGCCGCTGTGCTCAGCGTCAGTGGCGGCTTTAGATAAAGCGATAACTGTTGGGTGAGGCGGTGGCCCGCCGCAGCCGCCGGGTCGGTTTCGCCTTCAATGTACGCCCACCAGTCGCTTCGGTGATCGAGAAACGCCTGCAGTGCCGCCAACGTATTGCTGAGGCCGTCGCAACTCTCAAATAACCGGTCCAACGCCTGGCCGAGATCCGGATCGGTGCCGGCGCGTGCCTCAAACATTTTCCACGCGGCCCGTTCAAGCTCATACGTGTGTTCAATCAGTTCGAATTCAGGCGCGATGTCTGCCTCGAGCGCGAAGCGGCTCAGTAGGCGCTGACAAAAGGCATGGAACGTGGTGGTCTGGAGCGGGTAATCCGCGGTCAGGACCGTCTCATACAACGCCGCGGCGCGTTCGCAAGTGGCTGGCCCTGTATCGCATCCCAGTTCAGTTAAGCGGGCGATCAGTCCGTTAGCACTCTGTTCCGCCAAGTCTGCCAAGGTTTCGAGAACCCGGGCCCGAATCTCGTCGGCAGCCTTGTGCGTGAAGGTAATCGCGATGACCGAGCCGGGGTCAGCACCTTCTAATAAAAGCCGGACGATACGCAGGGTGAGCAAGCGGGTTTTACCCGAGCCGGCTGAGGCGCGTACTGCGGTGGCGAAAGGTGTTAGGGTTTGCCCCATTTGAAATATCTTTTCAAAAATTTGAATCCCCTGTTTTTCAGTTAAGACGTTAATTCGTAAGATATTTTTCGGAACACCCACGTTTTATTGTGGATATTTCTTGCTTTTTACCATAACGCAAGCCATAGTTAGCCCCAGGCACGGATGCCTACAGGGATGGTAGGACTTTCTGGAACGATTAGGCTCAGGAAGTGCAATACGAAAATGGACTTTCCTTCTATGTAACATGCAGTACTCCACATACCGCGGCGGCCTTTTACGGGCCGCCTTTTTTTTCGTCCAAGCTCCGGTCCAGTTCGGCACGTTGCCATAATCCACGGCGGCAGACTCCAGAGAAGTCGCAATAGGCGCAGGTGCCTTCATCGGCCCAAGCCGGTAGGTTAATCCCGCTATTAAGCGCCAGACCCACGGCCCCGATACGTTCCTCCAGGAACGCCACCACCGATTCAAGCCCGTTGTCGCGATTTAGCGAATGTTCGCGGACCGTGCGGTCTAGTGCGAGATAGGAAACCGCTGCCACCGCCCCCAAATCGCCCGCCAAAAGGGCATAGAAGGGCAGCTGGATCTTTTCGCAACGCTCAATCGCTTCACGCTTCGGTACCGCACCGGTCTTGTAGTCGATCACGGCGACCGCGTCGCCATGCTGGTCGATGCGGTCGACGCGACCTACCAGACGCGCACCATTGGCTAAGGACCGCTCGAGTTTGGCCTCGGCATGAGTGGTGGTCCATTCCGGACGTTGTTGTAGCCAGTCAAGATAATCAGGAAGCACACGTTGCCAGCGGCTCCGCCATCCGCGTACCAGAAATCCGGATGCCGTATCCGGGGCGAAAACCTGGTTCGAGATTTGTTCTAATAATGTCCGCGCCTGCGCCGCCGTCGCGGGAGTAATCGGCTCGGCTTGTGGCCCGGGAAGACCGGCGACACCGATGTGGAACGCCTGCAGAATTTTATGTACGCGTTCGCCGTACTCGCGCTTGCCAAAAGCGTCTTCGCTATCGTCGCCTGCCGCTAAGCGTAACTGCCGCGCGACGAAAAATTGGTAAGGACAATCGATTAATTGTTGTAGTGAGGATGCGCTGAATTCGGCTGGAACCAAATTTAGTGGCGAAGAGGGTCGCGGCATCGATGCCGGCGCCGGTAAATTCGCCTTCGGTTCTGGCCGTGCCATCCATGTGGTGATCGCCTGCGCGTGGGTCGCAAGGGCGCGGTCTTCGAGGCCGTCGCCATACGCGATTCGATGAAACGCTTGCAAGCGCTCGATCCATCGCGCCAAGGTAAGCCGTGCACCTTCGTCTTGATGGCGCACCGTCATTAATATTTTTTCGTTTCGGTCTAAAACGCCGCGTAACTGCCGGAGCCTAATGCGACGTTGGTCGCGGGTCGTTGGTAGCCCAAGTTCTGCGCGTACTGCGTCGTTGAAAAAGGGTGTCGCTGCCATCGTGCTCAAGGACTGCTCGCTCACATTCGCCAACACCACTGCGTCGAACTGACCGAGCTCGGCTTGTCCCAGGGTCAACAACGCGACGCCTTCGCGCCGCATCGGCGGCTCGAAATAACCGATCTCTGAGCGGTGACGAAGCCACCGACGAAATTCGCTCCACTCGATCGGCCGTTTCGCGCTTTGCGCCGCCGCGCGCATCGCCTCGAGTTCGTCGAATATTGCGCGTCCCGCGGGATCGCGGATGAAGTTTTCGGTGGTATCGAGCTGTTGGAGACTCTCGATCAGGGTTGCGACAAAAACGCTGCGGCGGGTGCGCCGTCGTTGCAGCGCACTTAGTCCTGCACTCGCTTGTTCCAGTGTGTGCAACCAGCGCGCGACGATTGGTGCGGCAGCTTCGCTTTCGGCCGAATGCATTTGTGCCAGCGCGCGCTGGGCGCGCAAACCGCGGAATATGTGCGCGCGTCGCGCGACGGCGAGCCAGCGGCCGGCGATTTGCTTGTGTTGTTCCAGCGTCGCACCGGTGGTATGGAGTAGCGATGAGCTTAAGAGTGCGGTAACGGCCGCGACCGGAAAGTTTTGTTCAATTGCATTGAGCCATATTTCAAGCAGGCTGGCCGCGCTCGTGGTCGAGAGTGGCCAGCCGGTGGCATCGTGCAAATCGAGGCCGGTGCGTTCAAGCATGGCGCTGACGCGCGCCGTACGCTGTTCTGCGC
>CAZCAK010000237.1:0-3525 GCA_964496605.1 uncultured Acidiferrobacteraceae bacterium
GAAGATTGTTTTCAACGCCCTGGCGCTGGTGGCGGACGGACGGTGCCCAGGAGGTATGAGCGCCGCTTATATTGGCGCGAGCCCCTCGCGTGCCAACATGTCGATCAGACGGATCAGCGGTAGGCCAATAAGGGTATTTGGGTCGTCGCCTTCAAAACGTTCCAGTAGCGCGATGCCGAGCGCCTCAGACTTCACGCTGCCGGCGCAGTCGTAAGGTTTTTCTTTGCGCAAATAATTTTCGATTTGGTTCTCACTTAGAGGGCGAACCTGCACTGAGAACGGCACGACTTCGTGCTGACAGCGACCACTATCGCTATCGATGAGGGCGAGCCCGGTATATAGCGTGAGATGACGTCCGGAAGCGGCACGCAATTGCGCGACAGCGGTGGCATGGTCACCGGGTTTGCTGACGATATCGCCATTAATCATTGCCACTTGATCCGAACCGATGACAAGGCTGTGCGGATGCGATTGCGCAATCGCGCGCGCCTTGGCAATGGCGAGGCGCTCCACCAGCGCCTGCGGCGTTTCATTGGCGCGCGGCGATTCGTCGATATCGGGCGCGATACTCTCGAAGGGGATTTGGAGTTTTTGTAACAGCGCCTTGCGGTAAGGTGAACTCGACGCCAGGATCAGCGTTTTGTTCACCCCTAGCCGATCTCCACCAAGGCCTCATCCGGATTGACGCTATCGCCTTTTTTCACGTGCACCGCTTTCACGACGCCGGCCTTCGGTGCCGGTACTTCGTTTTCCATTTTCATCGCCTCGATGACGAGCACCGGATCGCCGGCTTTAACCTTACCGCCGACCGATACTAAAACATCAACGATAGTGCCGGGCATCGCACTGGTGACGTCGCCTTCTTTCGAGGCACGCGGTCGGCGCGAATCTTTCGCCTGTGCCGGACGCGCCTCGGTCACGCTCGCCCCACCGCCGGTCGGTACGATCTCGTTGGTCTCGATCATGATCTCTTCCGGCATGCCGTCAACGTATACGTAGAACGGTCGGCGTGCCTCGCTCTTATGACCGGCGCCTTTGATTTTGACGTGATAAGTCTCGCCGTGCATGGTGACGTTGAAATCGGTCGGTGCCAACGCGCACGGCGCACCGCCGGCTTCCTCGGGCGGTCGCAGCTCTTCCGGCACCAGTGTGCCTTTGGCGCGACCTTCTAAAAAACCGCGCCCGATTTCAGGGAACATCGCATACGTCAGCACGTCCTCTTCGTTCAGCGCGAGATCGCCGATTTCTTTGCGTAGACGGCTCATCTCCGGTTTGATGTCATCGGCCGGGCGATGGGTAATGACTTCACTCTTACCGATCGCCATTTGCCGCAGCTCTTCGTTGATCTTGCCCGGCGGACGGCCGTAGCGGCCTTGCAGGTAAAGCTTCACTTCACTCGTGATGTTCTTATAGCGCTGACCCATCAGCACATTGAACACCGCCTGCGTGCCGACGATTTGCGACGTCGGCGTAACGAGCGGCGGATAACCGAGATCGGCGCGCACACGCGGAATCTCCGCCAGTACTTCGTCCATGCGATGGAGTGCGCCTTGCTCTTTCAGTTGATTCGATAGATTCGAAATCATGCCGCCCGGTACTTGATTGACATGCACGCGCGTGTCGAGACCCGTGAACTCGCTTTCGAATTGGCGATATTTCTTGCGTACGCCGCGAAAGTAATGCCCAATTTCCTCAAGGCGCTCGATATTTAAACCGCTGTCGTACTTCGTTCCGCTCAACGCGGTCACCAGGCTTTCAGTTGGCGGATGGCTGGTGCCCTCCGAGAATGCCGAGATCGCGGTATCGATCAAGTAACAACCATTTTCGATCGCCTTCCATTGACACATCGCCGCAAGTCCGGAGGTTGAGTGCGAATGCAGATGCACCGGGACTTTCAAGGTCTGCACTAGCGCCTTCACCAAATCGCCGGTGGCCGCAGGTGTGAGCAGGCCGGCCATGTCTTTGATCGCGATGGTTTGACAACCCATGGTCTCCATTTCTTTTGCCATTTGCACGAACTGCGGGATGCTATGGACCGGGCTTGTCGTGTAACACAGCGTGCCTTCCGCATGTTTACCGGCTTCGAGTGTCGCCTCGATCGCGACGCGCAGATTGCGCACGTCGTTCATCGCGTCGAAGATACGAAATACCTCGACGCCATCGGCGGCGGCTTTCTTAACGAAGGCATGAACGACATCGTCGGCGTAGTGGCGATACCCCAGAAGGTTTTGCCCGCGCAAAAGCATTTGGATCGGCGTCTTCGGCAACGCCGCCTTCAGCTGTTTGAGGCGCTCCCACGGATCCTCTTTTAAGAATCGAATGCAGGTGTCGAACGTGGCGCCGCCCCAGGCCTCGAGCGACCAATAGCCGATGCTATCGAGTTGCGCACAGGCCGGCAGCATGTCTTCGGTGCGCATGCGTGTCGCAATCAGCGACTGATGGGCATCGCGCAGAATGACGTCGGTGATTTGTACTTTATTGGCGGCCATAGATTCCAATCAAAGCCCGTGGTGGGCGGCAATAGCGGCGGCGATCGCTGCGGCGAGATGTGCCGTAGGGCGCCGCACTGAATAGTTTATCAGTTCTGGATGTTTTTCGACGAAGCTCGTATCGAATTGTCCAGCCTGGAACTCTGTCGAGCGCAGAATTTCCAGATGATAGGGGATGGTGGTTTTGACGCCGGACACACCCATATCGAGCAAGGCGCGGCGTGCACGCGCAATCGCCTTATCCCACGTCAACGCCCAAATGGTGAGCTTGGCGCACATCGAATCGTAATAAGGCGGAAACTCATATCCGGTATAGATCGCTGCGTCGGTACGCACACCCGGGCCGCCGGGTGAGTAATAACGCGAGATGCGTCCGAAGTTGGGCAAGAAATCATTTTTCGGGTCTTCGGCGTTGATGCGGAACTGCATGGCATAACCGCGTTTTTGCACATCGGCCTGCTGGAAGGACAGGGGCTCACCGGCCGCGATATGGATTTGTTCCTGCACGATGTCGATGCCGGTGATTTGCTCCGTGATGGTGTGCTCCACTTGCAAGCGGGTATTCATTTCCATGAAATAAAATTTTTCCTCTTGATCGAACAGAAATTCGACCGTGCCGGCGTTCTCATACCCAACTTGGCGCGCGGCACGGACCGCCAGATTACAAACCTCTTCGCGCTGCCGTTCATTGAGTTGTGGTGAGGGCGCCACTTCTACCAACTTTTGATGGCGGCGCTGGATGGAACAGTCGCGCTCAAATAAATGCACGACATTGCCCTGGCGGTCGCCGAGAATTTGGACTTCGATGTGCCGCGGGCGCACGATGCATTTTTCGATGAAGACATCGGCGTTGCCGAAGGCCTTGGTGGCTTCGGAGACGACGCGGTCGTAGTTGCGGCGCAGTTCGGTCTCGTCTTCGCAGCGCCGAATGCCACGACCGCCGCCACCTGACGTGGCCTTGAGCATCACCGGGTAACCGATTTTCTTGGCGATTTTGACCGCCTCATTGGCGTCTTTGACGTTGCCCTCGCTGCCG
>CAZCAK010000238.1:0-1060 GCA_964496605.1 uncultured Acidiferrobacteraceae bacterium
ATCCGATGCGCGCAAGGCGGTCGCGGAATTGGAAGCGGCGTTGCGCGAACAGGAACACGCGCGCACGGCACAGGAGCAAGCGGTACAAGCGGCGCGCGAGACGGTGGAGCGCGAACGTATGGGCCGGCAGGAACTACAAGTGCGCCGCGATACCGTGCTGGAACAAATTCGCGAGTCCGGGGCCGATCTCGACGCCGCGCTGCAAGCCTTGGCGCCCGAGGCGACCGAGGAAAGCTGCCAAACCGAGCTCGATCAATTATTGGCGCGCATCGATCGCCTCGGCCCGATCAATCTCGTGGCCATTTCCGAGTACGAAGAACAATCGCAGCGTAAGGGCTTTCTCGATAAGCAATATGAAGACCTGTCGCAGGCCTTATCGACCTTGGAAGAGGCGATCCACAAGATCGACCGCGAGACGCGCACGCGCTTTCGCGAGACCTTCGATAAGGTTAATACCAATTTCCAGGCGATTTACCCGCGTCTTTTCGGCGGCGGCCACGCCTATCTGGAGTTAGTCGGCGACGATTTGCTCAACACCGGTGTCAGTGTTATGGCGCGTCCACCGGGCAAGCGCAATAGTACGATTCATCTATTATCCGGCGGCGAGAAGGCCTTAACCGCGGTATCGCTATTATTTGCCATCTTCGAATTGAATCCGGCGCCGTTCTGTTTGCTGGACGAGGTTGATGCGCCGCTGGACGACGCCAATGTCGCGCGTTATGCCGAGACGCTGAAGGCGATGTCGCAACATACGCAGCTTATTTTTATCACCCACAATAAGATCACCATGGAAATCGCCAATGTATTGCTCGGCGTAACCATGTCTGAGCCGGGCGTGTCGCGCCTGGTGGCGGTGGACGTCGAAGAGGCGATGGAGATGGTCGCGCAATAGATGGATTTACAGTCGGCACTATTGCTGCTGGGCGCCGTTATCGTCGGCGCCGTCGCTTTAAGTGCCTACGATAGCTTGCGTATTAAGTCGACCTTGAGGCGTCGACAAGAAACTGAGGCTGGTACCGCACCGAGTCGGGCAAGCAACGCGGCTGCAAAGAAGGCGGCA
>CAZCAK010000238.1:1160-3500 GCA_964496605.1 uncultured Acidiferrobacteraceae bacterium
CGGCATCCGCGAGCGCGACAACGACCACTGCCTTGCGAGGCCTCGATGTTAATCCAGCCCCACCGGTTACCGGCGATAAGAAAACCCTGTCGCCCGATTCGCCAATGGCACCCGCGAAACTTTCAGAGGAGGCAGAGTTTTATCAGGCCTTGGCCGATTTCGAACACGTCGCCGTTATGCCACTCAGCCTCAACGTCGATTTACCGGAGACGCAAGAACCGGTGCAGTCGATGCCGGATCCGAAACTCGATTTCATCATTCATCTGCCGGGCCAAGGCCCGGTTCCGCGCGATGCGGCGCTGGCGATTTATAAACAAAACGAATATTTGCTCGACAAGCCGCGCGAAATTTACGGCTTGCGTTACGGTACCGGTCTTTGGACCAATCTCGCGCGCGATGGCGAGACCGCGAGCTATAGCGACATTGCAATCGCGGTGCAGTTGCTTGACGCCAAGGGTGCAATTTCCGAATCGGAGCTGACAACGTTTTCGCAAATCGGATTGAAGCTTGCCGATAGCCTGCACCGGCCGACGAAATTGGTGCAGACCTTCGAGCAGGCGCTCGAACGCGCCGCCGATCTCAATCAGTTTTGCGAGGCGTATGACGTATTCGCGAACATCAGTCTGGTGCCGCTCGGCAACGAAGGCTTTAAGGGTCGTGTTGTCGAACGCGCCGCCGTGCGCGTCGGCATGGAGTTCGGTGCGATGAACATTTTTCACATGAAAAACCCGCATAGCACCGGTTCGCATCATCTGTTTAGCCTGGCGAATTTGTTTAATCCGGGTAATTTCAATCCGCAACGATTCGACACCACCATTTTTCAGGGGCTCACCTTATTTATGAGCCTGCCGGCGGTGCACAACCCGGTGCAGGTGTTCGGCAAGATGACCGACACCGCGCGCCAATTGTGTGAACTGCTCGGCGCTAAAATGCTCGACCACGATCGGCGACCGCTGACGGTACAAGGCTTGCAAGTAATCGCGAACCAAATCGAACGGCTCTCTGCAGAGATGCATGCCTACGGAGTGGTTCCCGGTAGCGCCAGCGCGCTGCGATTATTCTTCCATAGTCATGAGTGAAGTGCCGGCCGCACTCGCGGCACGCGCGGATGAACTACGCCGCACGCTCGAACAGCATAATTATTATTATTACGTCCTGGACGACCCGCGTATTCCGGACGCGGAATACGATCGCCTGTTTAACGAACTGCTCGAGCTGGAGCGACGTTATCCGAGTTTGATAACGGCCGATTCGCCGACGCAGCGTGTCGGTGGCAAGGCGGCGCCGGAGTTCGCCGAGGTGGTGCACGACGTGCCGATGTTGTCGCTGGCGAATGCCTTTAGCGACGAGGAGATCGGCGAATTCGATCGACGTATGCGTGAGCGCCTCGGTATCGATACGGTCGAATACAATGCCGAGCCGAAACTCGATGGACTCGCGGTGAGCTTGTTGTATCGCGACGGCCTATTGGTGCGCGGTGCAACGCGCGGCGACGGCACCGTCGGCGAAGACGTGACGCACAATGTGCGTACCATCGCCTCGATTCCCTTGCGCCTGCGTGGTGCGGAATTACCGCAATGGCTTGAGGTGCGCGGCGAAGTGTATATGACCAAGGCGGGCCTCGCCGAACTCAATGCACGCCAGGCGGCGCAGGGACTCAAGACCTTCGCCAATCCGCGTAACGCCGCCGCCGGCGCCTTACGCCAACTCGATCCGCGCATCGCCGCCGAGCGCCCCTTGGCAATTTTTTGTTACGGCATCGCGCGGGTCGAAGCTGCGCGCAAACCGACGAGTCAAAGCGAAACCTTGGCCTATCTCAGCGATCTCGGTCTGCGCGTGTCGCCGGACGCGGCGCGGGTACAGGGCCAGGCTGGATGTCTTGCGTATTACCAAGCGATGCAATTGCGCCGCGAGCGACTGGCGTACGAGATCGACGGCGTGGTGTACAAGGTCAACGACTTCGCGCAACAAGAGCGTGCCGGATTCGTTTCGCGTGCACCGCGTTGGGCCATTGCGCATAAGTTTCCGGCGCAGGAACAATTAACCACGGTCGAAGCGATCGAGGTACAAGTCGGCCGTACCGGCGCAATTACGCCGGTCGCGCGCCTAGCGCCGGTGTTTGTCGGTGGTGTTACGGTCACGAACGTGAGCTTGCACAATCCGAGCGAATTGGAACGTAAGGACGTGCGCGTCGGTGATACCGTCAGCGTACGCCGTGCCGGCGATGTGATTCCGGAGGTGGTCGCGGTATTGAAAGAGCGGCGTCCGGCGAATGCGACCGCGTTTGCGTTCCCGAGCGCGTGTCCGGTATGTGGCTCACCCATCGTGCGCGAAGGTAAC
>CAZCAK010000239.1:0-3486 GCA_964496605.1 uncultured Acidiferrobacteraceae bacterium
CCTAACCTTCAAGATCTATGAACCGGCGCTGTTGCCGTTGGAGCCGAGTGGGTTGCGTTTCATTCATTTTATCGTTGGCGGCTTTTTCCTCGCCTTAATCGTACCATTCGGCATCTTGTACGCAATTCAGCAAATCGATCCGCGTATCCGCTTCGACGCGATTTTATCTGAGAAGTTGAAACTACCGGTGCTCGGCACGGTACCGCATCTTAATACCACCGATGAATTACAAGTATTGGGTCGTCACATTAACTGGATCGGTATCGCCCTGGCGGCGAATATGTTGATCTTCATCGTACTCACCGTATCGCGCATGGCGAAATTAATATGAGCAAGATTGAAAAGGCCTTGAACAAGGCGCGCGGCGCGCGTCTGCCGGCGGCGCCTTCTGCCGGGCAATTAGTGCCGACTGGAATGCCGGTGACACGGCCGGTCGAACTGACGCGTGAAATGCGCAGCGCATCGATCCAGGAGATCGCGCGCATGGCGGAGCCGATTCGGCGCAAGGAGGCGGAACTCGAAGGCCGCAAGATCATCGCGCCGGATATGCAGGATGCGCGTGTCGCGAATGCCTTCCGTCAGATCCGCACCAAAATTTTAGAAAAGACCGCAAACCGCAATAGCACTATTCTCGTTACTTCTGTGGGTGCGCACCAAGGCACGAGTTTCACGGCGCTGAATCTGGCAGTGGCCTTCTCGTTTGACGAGAGCAAGACGGCGTTATTGATCGATTGCAATCTCGCGCATCCGGCGTTTGACGATCTGGCGTATCCGGATCGTTTTCCAGGTCTCGCAGACTATTTCGAAACCGCCGGTTTACGCGTCGAGGAATTGATTCATCCGACCGGAATTCAACGTCTGCGTCTAATCCCCGCGGGCGACCCCAGTGAAACCGTCACAGAGCACTTCACGTCGAACAAGATGCGGGAATTGCTCGACAACATTAAAAGGCGTTACACCGATCGATTTATTTTCCTCGATGCACCGCCGATCGTCGACGTCGCCGATTCGCGCATTCTCGCGGAGCAATGCGATTATGTCTTGCTAGTCGTACCCTACGGCAAGGTTGTCGAGTCGCATGTACAAACTGCGCTCAAGGCGATCTGTCCGGAAAAGCTCATCGGCATTATTTTCAACAACGAACCGAATATCGCGGCGCAGGCATGGAATATCGCGAAGGCCAAGTTCTTTTCCGGCCTGCGGCGCGGGACGATGAAACCCAACAGCGGTCTCGCCCGAGGTTAAGGCAGTGCCGTGGTGGAGTAGGCTAACGATGGCAGCCTTGCTGCTAAGACAACTGGTGCCAGATGCGCGCGCGGCGGAGGTCAGCGTCGGGGTCGCCTACGATATGACGCATACCGATAATGTCTTTCTCAGCGCCGCTCCCAAATCCGATACGATCAATTCGGCGCGGCTTGGATTCAGCGTGATCGATAATGTACCGAGCCTCAATTTGCGTGCTAGCGGCCAAGTCGAATATCGCGACTATCTGCACG
Source organism: uncultured Acidiferrobacteraceae bacterium (assembly GCA_964496605.1). Taxonomy (GTDB): domain Bacteria; phylum Pseudomonadota; class Gammaproteobacteria; order Acidiferrobacterales; family CAZCAK01; genus CAZCAK01. The sequence continues at coordinate 1,497 of CAZCAK010000239.1, forward strand.
ATTCTTATGACAGCACGACCTTGGGCGCGCTCAATGCCGCTGCCATCTGGCACATCGATCCGCAGCGCCTGGATTGGACCATGGAAGATTACTTCGGTCGTGTTGTGACCGAGACGGGCGCCGCCAATACGCAGCAAAATCAGCAAAACGTCAATGTCTTCGATGTCGGACCGAACGTTTATTTACATATCGATCCCCTCAATACTATCGAAGTTGCGGGCCGTTACGCCAATCATTACTTCCAGACCACCGATACCGATAATCATCGACTACTGGGCGAGGTGCGCTGGATTCATTTGGTGACGCCACGCACTGATTTATCGCTCAATTATCAAACCTTAATCGTTAATTACGGTCTACGCACCGACGCCAATTATGTGCGGTCGGAGGTATTCGCGCGTGGCCGCACGCGCCCAGGGCGTTCCGAGTACTCGCTCGATCTTGGAACCAATTTTGTCACACCGAATGGCCGCGATATGCTGGTCGGCGCCTTGGCGCGCCTGACTATGCGGCGACAGGTTAACGAACGCACCAGCTTGCAACTGCAGGCGGCAACGGAATATTCGGACAGCGATCGCGATTATGTCGCAACGGCGGCCGGCACCGGCGGCACGTCCACCAGCTTCGATATCGCCGCCATCGCCGGCGTTTATTACGAACGCCGCGTCGCGATGACCTACACGCACAACCACAACGCCGGCTTTGACACCGCAAATATTTACTGGCGCGACATCGATTATGCCTTCGGCAATCAAGACCAGACCGCGGCCGGCGGTGAGATAGAAGTGAGCTTTGACACCGGTCCGCTCATCACGCCGTCGATCTTCGGCAATTATGTCGAGACGCGCTATAACGAATTGGACTATACCGATCGCGATAGCCGTTACGGTGCGCGTGCGCGTTATCGCATCAAACGTAACGGCTACATCGCCTTGGAGTACGCGCGCGGACGCCGTCATAGCAGCGACATCACGCGCGATTACGAAGAGAACCGTGTCATGTTCTCCATCGGTTACTTGCGCAACTCCACTACGAGCTTCTAGCCATGTACTTAGACTTCTTTCAGCTCAAGGAACATCCGTTTCGTCTGACGCCAGATCCGGCGTTTTTGTATATGGGCAAGGATCACACGCGCGCCAAGTCCTACATGGACTACAGCATCTGGAATCGTGATGGTTTTGTCGTGATCACGGGTGAGGTCGGCGCCGGCAAGACCACCTTAATTCAAAAACTATTGTCCGAATTCGACGATAACGTCATGGTGGCGAAGATATTTCAAACGCAGCTCGACGACATCGAGTTTCTGCAGGCGGTGTTGGTCGAATTCGGTCTGAACCCATTTCATGCAAAGAAAGCCGAGCTCATGGATATGCTCAGCACGTTTTTGATCGAGAGCTTTCTCGAGTCGAAACAATTGGTCTTGATCGTCGACGAGGCACAAAACCTCGATATGCGCGTGCTGGAGGAAATCCGCATGCTGTCCGGTTTGGAAACGCATAAGGAAAAGGTGCTGCATATCATTTTAGTCGGACAACCGCAGCTGAACGCGATATTAGATTCGCCGCAGATGGAGCAATTGATCCAGCGCGTGCGATTTCGGTTTCATATTCGCGCCTTAACCGCGCCGGAAACGCGCGAGTATGTCTTGCATCGGCTGCGCATCGCCGGCCATCCAGCCGAGGCGAGCGTGTTCGCAGAAGAGACGTTTCCGTTGATCGTGGAATATACCGGCGGCATTCCGCGTTTGCTCAATACGTTGTGCGACACGGCTTTGACTTGCGCCTTCGCCGACGATCTAACGACGGTTACGACCGAGGTCCTGCGCGCCGCGGTGCAAGAGTTGCAGTGGGTGCCGTACGCCAAGCGTCGGCGCGAAACCGCCGCCGCAATGCTGCCGCCGAAGGCAACGCCGGCGCCGAATCCCGCGGCCGGCTTGGCACCACTCATGACTGTGCTCACGGAAAAGCTATCGTCGATCGAACAGTTGCTG
>CAZCAK010000240.1:0-3476 GCA_964496605.1 uncultured Acidiferrobacteraceae bacterium
GGTACCGCCCGGCCGGCGCGCATTTCCATTTCACAATCACCGCGTCAACGAAGAAGTATCTTTCGGCGCCTGCTTTCGACATTGAAGCGCGCGACGTGAACGCCGCAGAACTCACGGCCTATTTGCACGCGAACATTCCGCTATCGCGCGCTATGGGCGTGAGCGCGATTGAAGCCGGCGGCGAGGGGGTCAGCTTGGCGGCACCGCTAGCGCCTAATATCAATCATCGCTCGACCGTGTTCGGCGGCAGCGCCGCGGCCGTGGCGACGTTAGCCGCATGGTCGCTGTTGTACCTGCGTCTGGAGGCGGCGGCGTTGCCGGCGCGAATCGTTATTCAGGAAAACACGATGCAATATCGTAAACCCATTGCCGGTACGTTCACCGCGTCGACCGAGGCGATCCTGCCGAATGTATGGCAAACCTTCGTCGCGACCTTGCAGCGCCGCGGCCGGGCGCGCATCGAGATCCGCGCGCGCCTAGACTACGCCGGCGCCGTGGCCGGTAATTTTAGCGGCGCGTTTGTCGCCCAACGCGGCGCTGCCATGATATGAGCACGATTGAATATCGACGGCGCGGCAGCGCATCGATCTCGATTATGTCCACGGTGTTCTGCGCGAATCGTATTGGGCGCGTGGTATTCCGCGCGCACTCGTACAGAAATCGATAGAACATTCACTGTGTTTCGGTGTTTATCGTGGCACTAGGCAAATCGGTTTCGGCCGCGTGATTAGCGATCAGGCGACGTTCGCCTACATCGCCGATGTCTTTATCGACGCAAGTGAACGCGGACAGGGTCTGGGGCGGCGCCTCATCGCAGCCATGATGCAGCATCCAGAACTGCAGGGCTTGCGGCGCTGGCATTTGGTGACGGTGGACGCGCAGTCGCTGTATACCGAGTTTGGATTTCAGCCGGTGAAACATCCGACGCAGCATATGGAGATTCGATACCAGGGTCTGTATCGCGTCCGCGGTGATGGCGATACCGGCACAATGCCCTAGGTATATTGTCAGGAAATTCGTTACAGTAGCATCTAAAAAACGGATCGACCGATGCGCCAGCTAGCCAGCCTGTTTGTCTTGTTCCTATTGGTCCAACTGGGCGGCTGCGCCGCGCAGCGTGCCAATATCAAAACCGCCGGCGCGACCGATGCACCGACGCGCGATATTACGGACACGCCGCACGCCGCTCCCGGTATGCCGCCGGACGATCTCGAAGAAGAAACCGACCCCGATCCTTACGAAGCCTATAACCGCCAGGTCTATCGCTTTAATAACGCGATCGACCGCGCGGTGGTAAAACCGGTGGCGAAGGCATATCGCACCGTAACACCGGATTTTGTCGAACGAGGCGTGGCGAATTTCTTTCGCAATCTCGCCGAGCCGACCACCATGGTGAATGATTTACTACAAGGCAAGGGTAAACAGTTTTGGTCCGATTCCGGGCGTTTTGTCGTGAACACGACCGTCGGCGTGGTTGGCCTATTCGACGTCGCGAAGCATGTCGGCTTAGAGAAACACAACGAGGATTTCGGCCAAACCTTGGCGAAATGGGGTGCGCAAGACAGCCCATATTTCGTCTTGCCGTTTTTTGGGCCACGCACCATTCGCGATAGCTTCGGCTTGTTGGGCGATTGGTTTACCGACCCCATCACCTATATAAAGGACAACACCGTCCGCTACAGCGTGCGCGCCCTGGCGGTGGTGGACATACGGGCACAACTATTGACCGCCTCGAAGGTGCTGGAGCAGGCCAGCGACGATGAATATCTTTTCGTACGCGAGGCCTATCTGCAGAAGCGCCGGCAGCTGATTTACGACGGAAATCCCCCCGCGGCGGCCCCACCCGGCGGATTTTAGCGCCGCGGCCTTTCTTTTTACAGCTTTTTAAGGGTAAAATCCGCGGCTTGTTTCGGCCGCCTGATTCCTTGGCGTGCCGATGTCAGTCACTTTAGAGGAACTTTCAATGGTTACCATTCGTCTCGCCCGTGGCGGCGCTAATAAGCGCCCGTTTTATACCATCATCGTCGCCGATCGGCGTCGTGCCCCCAACGGAAATTGCATCGAGCGCATCGGGTTTTTTAATCCGGTCGCGGCGGCGCATGAAGAAAAGATCCGCGTCGATATGGAGCGAGTGAATTACTGGTTGAGTAAGGGCGCCAAGGCGTCCGACCGCGTCGCCGCCTTATTAAAGGAAAAGGCGGCCGCGAAGTAGTCCCGATGTCGGTGGTGCGCGACGATTGGGTAGTCGTCGGTCGCGTGTTGGCGGTATTCGGCATTCAGGGTTGGATTAAGGTTTTTTCGTACACACGTACGCCGCTCGATATCGGTCACTATCGCGAGTGGTGGTTAAGTGGTACTAGCGACTGGCAGCGCTATGGTGTGCGCGCGGTACGCGAACAAGGCCACGGTATCGTGGCGCAGCTTGAGGGTGTGAGCGAGCGCGACGCCGCAGCGCAACTCGTCGGGCGCGATATCGCGATTCGCCGCGAAGCGCTACCGGCATTGGCGCGTGGCGAGTATTACTGGTCGCAGTTGGAAGGTTTGCGCGTCATTAACGCGCTCGGCATCGAGCTAGGTCGGGTCGATCACTTACTCGAGACCGGCGCCAACGATGTGATGGTGGTGGCCGGCGAGCGCGAACGTTTGATTCCGTACGTCGCGCACGTCGTGCAGGCGGTGGATCTGGCGCAGGGCGTGATTAAGGTCGACTGGGATGCGGATTTCTGATGCGTATCGACATCGTCAGCATCTTTCCGCCGATGTTCGCCGCGATCAGCGATTATGGCGTGGTCGGGCGCGCAATTCAGGACGGCGTGTTGCAGCTGAAAGTATGGAATCCGCGCGAATTTTCCGCGGATAAGCATCGCAATATCGACGATCGGCCCTATGGTGGCGGTCCCGGTATGGTGATGCAGGCACCGCCCTTGGCCGCGGCAGTACAGGCGGCGCGAAAGGAAAATCCGGCGGCGAAGGTGATTTATCTTTCGCCGCAGGGGCAACGCCTCGATCATGGGGTTGTTCGCGAATGGGCGCAGCGCCCCGGCTTGATTTTGTTGGCGGGACGCTACGAAGGCGTCGATGAGCGCCTGTTAAGCCGTGATGTCGATGAGGAATGGTCGATCGGCGATTACGTCGTTTCCGGCGGTGAATTGCCGGCGATGGTGGTAGTCGATGCGGTGACGCGGCAGTTGCCCGGTGTCTTGGGCCACGCCGATTCGGCGCAGGAAGATTCGTTTGTAAACGGTTTATTGGATTGTCCGCATTACACACGGCCGGAAGTGTACGAAAACGAACCGGTGCCGCCGGTGTTATTGTCGGGCGATCACGCGCAAATTCGTCGCTGGCGTTTGAAGCAATCGCTGGGACGAACCTGGTTACGGCGGCCGGAATTATTGGCGGCCTTGCAGTTAAACGATGAACAACGCGATTTACTGGAAGAGTTCCAGCGCGAACATGCAGCGGGAGTAAAACGATGA
>CAZCAK010000241.1:0-3473 GCA_964496605.1 uncultured Acidiferrobacteraceae bacterium
TCGCCACCACGGCGCGCGAGCGTCCCGGGGCAATGCGGTACGACGAGTTGGCCATAACAACCGGGCCAGTCGGGACAACCGAGACCGGCATCGGACAGACGCGTATACGCGCCGAGCAACACCACGCAGTAGGCGAAGAAGGCGGAGAACAGTGCGAAGCGAAAAAACTTCGCCGGTTTGCTTTGATTGAGCTTAAACATAGTTCTTCAACCGCTGCGCGATAGCTTAAGTAAATGTTTTAAATCCTTGCGCATGCCCTTGGCATCGGCGTCCGCGGCGTAGTGCATCATCAAATTGCCGTTCGGATCGATCAAATAAACGCCGTGCAATTGATTAATGCGATCTTCCGGCGCAATCAGAAACGCGTGCGCAAAATTCGCAATCGTCGTAGGATCACCGAACAATACCTGCACGCCGGGATGATCCTTCAGTACGTAGTGTAGCCATTCGCGTGCCGCGGGATCGGTGACCACGAATACGCGCCGCAGTCGATCACTATCCTCGCCGATACCAATATGGACTTGGCGGGTCTTATATAAGACGTCTTCACACGCCTTGCCGCATTCCGCCGATGCGAAATATACCAGCACCCACTTGTGATCGTTCGCAGGCAGCATCGCCGGCTTGCCGGCGAGATCGGCGAACATCACCGGCGCAAGCGGACGCGGCGGCTGAATCAGCTCGCCGTAATTGCCGGTGCGCGCGGGACGCCAACCGCCAAAGTAGAGCACCATCGCGGCAATAATTGGTAAGGCAAACAGCGCGGCGAGTAACAGCAACTTGGCGCGTGCCGCCCCGGTCTTAGCGTTTGGATCCATTGCGCCCCTGCGGTTTTACGTTCACAAATAAATAAAGCGTGATCAAGGCCAAGGCCAGGGCGAACCACTGGAAGGCGTAACCCTTATGCGTCGCGATACCGGCGTCGAGTCGGCCCCAGTCGCGCACATACCCGCCGGCATTACTGGCGGGATCGAGCAAGACCACGATCGGGTGGATCGCGAACGGTACGCGTGCCGCGTATTGCGCCAGGTCGAGATACTGCCAAACGCTGGCCCACTTACTGCCGTTGGATTCGGCGACATCACCCAAGGTAAAACGACGCTCAATAGGTACAGTGGCGATGCCGCTGACCTGTTGTAATCCGCTCGGCGGCGATACCGCCGGTAAATGTTCCCGGTCACGACCGAGCGGTACCCAGCCGCGATTTACCAATACGCGCAAATCGCTATCGCGCAGGCGCAGTGGCGTGACGACGTAGTAACCAGCAGTGCCTTCGTGCACGCGATTGTCCAACAAAATCTGATACTCCGGCTCGTAATAACCGCTCGCCAAAACGCGATGGAAGCGTAAATCCTCTACCGCCCGCGGATGTTCGTCGAGCGCAAGCTCGGGTCCGTTACTGCGACGGTCGTAATCCGCTTGCAGCTCCGCCTTCTCTTGGGCGCGATGCAGTTGCCATATGCCGAGCGCGATAAACGTCGGCAGCAACAAAATCGTCGCTAGCGTTGGCCATAATCTTGGTCGAAAACGTACGCGCATAACACAGATCGGCTATCAAACCGCCTGTGTATAATGCGCGTCATACCCACCTGCGAGTCGCGCCATGATCTTTAGAACGCTGGTCGTCGTCATGCTGTTATTCATCGTCGGTAGTTTGTTTTCCGCACTATGGTTTATGTACAAAGATCAGGGACGCAATAAACGCACAGTGAAGGCCCTGACCGTACGTATCGTACTGTCGATCTCCCTCTTTATTATGGTGATGGTGGCGTTTTATTTTGGATGGATCGACGGCAACCGCTTTCCGCTCAGCCGCTGATCGCGCGCAACGCCTGCGCGAAGGAGACGGGGCGCCGCCGTGCAGCGGCGCCCACGCTCGTTATAGCCAGTAGACGAAAATAAACAGGCCCAGCCACACCACGTCGACGAAGTGCCAATACCAGGCCACACCTTCGAAACCGAAGTGATGGTCCGGCGTGAAATGACCCTTGATGCTGCGGATCAAAATCACGAGCAACATGATTGTGCCCATGGTCACGTGGAAGCCGTGGAAACCCGTCAGCATAAAGAACGTCGCACCGTAGGCGCCCGCCTTTAGGGTCAATCCAAGCTCATGATAGGCGTGCACATATTCGAACGCCTGCAGGCAAATAAACAGTACGCCTAAGGCGACGGTCAGGATCAGACCGACGACGAGTTGCGCACGATTTTCCTTCAGCAATCCCCAATGCGCCCAGGTCACGGTTGCGCCGGAGCTCAATAGGATGAGGGTGTTAATGGCCGGGATACCCCATGCCGCCATCGGCTCGAACGGTGTGCCCTTGGGACCTGCAGTTGGCCACACCGCGTCGAAATTCGGCCACAACATATCGGTCTCGCCCAGAATGGGCACCGAGAATACCCGCATATAGAACAGTGCGCCGAAGAACGCGCCGAAGAACATGACTTCGGAAAAAATAAACCAGGACATTCCCATGCGGAACGAGCGGTCGACGTGGCGATTATAAAGCCCGCCTTCGCTCTCGCTGATGACGATGCCGAACCAACCGAACATCATATAGATCACGATCGCCGCACCGACGAGCATAATCCACGGCGCGGCAGCGACGCCATTCATCTGCAAGACAAAACCCAAGGCCAAGGTAAATAAGCCGACTGAACCGGTAAGCGGCCAGCTGCTGGGATTGGGCAGATAATAACTACCGGGTGTAGCAGACATGGGTAATTCCCCTCGTTCTAATGAAATCGAAACTAGTTCGCGCCATCGTGGTGGTGATGCGCCTCGCCCGCGGGCATTGCGGCATCGGCCGCGCCGTAGCGGATCGCAGAATCCTTGTCGGTATTAAAAAACGTGTACGACAAGACAATCGTCTTCACATCCGCCGGCAAATCCGGCTGCACCGTATAGCGCACCGGCATCACCTTCGCCTCGTGCGCCGCCAACTCTTGGCGACTAAAACAAAAACATTCGAGCTTTTTAAAGTGTGCCGCAGCTACCACCGGCACCACGCTCGGCACCGCCTGACCCACAATCGGCGTGTCCGCCAGATTGCGTGCGTAATACGTCGTCGTGGCAATCTCTCCCGGATGTATACGCATACGTGTTACCGCCGGATGGAATTCCCAAGGCATGCCGCGATTGACGCTACCGGTGAACTCGACCGTAACCCAGCGGCTGGTATCGATCGGTGTCGCCACCGTCGCCTGTGCATCGATGCGACCGGTCTTGCCATTGATGCCGGTGAGCTGACACATCACCTCATACAACGGCACTAGGGCGTAACCGAACGCAAACATCACGACGGTGACGAGCAGTAGTTTAACTGTGAGTCGACGGTTACCTTGCGTCATACCCTGTCATGCCAAAGGACTAAAAAGCGGTACCGCGGATCGGCCGCGGCACCGCGCGTCATTACTTGATCTTCGGCGGTGTCGCGAAGCTCGCACTCGTCGAGCACGAAGAAGTCTGTTGC